>NZ_WWKH01000702.1:0-49714 GCF_009865595.1 Streptomyces sp. SID1328
GCGGTGCGCCGGGTGCCGATGGCCCGCCGCTTCCACAACGACGCCGTGGGCGCCGCCCGCCGGCTGCGCGAGCACCGCAAGGTCCGCTGGTTCCGGCTGGCCGGGCACGCGCCGTTCCCGCTGGCCTTCGAGATGGACGACGAACCGCCCGCCGCGCTGGTCGAACGGGTCGCCTGAGCGGGGTCCCGCAGGGGCACGCGGGGACAAAACGATCCACCGGCTTCCCATTGGCCCTTGATGTGGCCCGGCCCGGTCGCGTTTCCTCGGCGGTGCAGAAACCGTCTTACCCACCAGTGAGGTCACGCGTGTCCATCATCGACAACCAGGGTCCCGAGACCGGCACCGCCCGTGTGAAGCGCGGCATGGCCGAGCAGCTCAAGGGCGGCGTCATCATGGACGTGGTCAACGCCGAGCAGGCGAAGATCGCCGAGGACGCGGGCGCCGTGGCCGTCATGGCCCTGGAGCGGGTCCCGGCCGACATCCGCAAGGACGGCGGCGTGGCCCGCATGTCCGACCCGGACATGATCGAGGGCATCATCGACGCCGTCTCGATCCCGGTCATGGCCAAGTCCCGCATCGGTCACTTCGTCGAGGCCCAGGTGCTCCAGTCCCTCGGCGTCGACTACATCGACGAGTCCGAGGTGCTCACCCCGGCCGACGAGGTCAACCACTCCGACAAGTGGGCGTTCACCACCCCCTTCGTCTGCGGTGCCACCAACCTGGGCGAGGCCCTGCGCCGCATCGCCGAGGGCGCGGCCATGATCCGCTCCAAGGGCGAGGCCGGCACCGGCAACGTCGTCGAGGCCGTGCGCCACCTGCGCCAGATCAAGGGCGAGATCGCCAAGCTGCGCGGCTGCGACCACAACGAGCTGTTCGCCGCCGCCAAGGAGCTGCGCGCCCCCTACGAGCTGGTCAAGGAGGTCGCCGAGCTGGGCAAGCTCCCCGTCGTCCTGTTCTCCGCCGGTGGCGTCGCCACCCCGGCCGACGCCGCTCTGATGCGCCAGCTCGGCGCCGAGGGCGTCTTCGTCGGCTCCGGCATCTTCAAGTCCGGCGACCCGGCCAAGCGCGCCGCCGCCATCGTGAAGGCCACCACCTTCTACGACGACCCGAAGATCGTCGCGGACTCCTCCCGCAACCTCGGCGAGGCCATGGTCGGCATCAACTGCGACACCCTCCCCGAGACCGAGCGCTACGCCAACCGCGGCTGGTAGGACCTGCACACCATGAACACCCCCGTCATCGGCGTCCTGGCCCTCCAGGGCGACGTACGGGAGCACCTCATCGCCCTGGCCGCGGCGGACGCCGTGGCCAGGCCGGTCAGGCGCCCCGAGGAACTCGCCGAGGTGGACGCCCTCGTCCTGCCCGGCGGTGAGTCCACCACCATCTCCAAGCTGGCCGTCCTCTTCGGCCTGATGGAGCCCCTGCGCGCCCGTGTGCGCGCCGGGCTGCCCGTCTACGGCACCTGCGCCGGGCTGATCCTGCTCGCCGACAAGATCCTCGACCCGCGCTCGGGCCAGGAGACCATCGGCGGCATCGACATGATCGTCCGCCGCAACGCCTTCGGCCGCCAGAACGAGTCCTTCGAGGCGGCGGTCGACGTCAAGGGCGTCGAGGGCGCTCCCGTGGAGGGCGTCTTCATCCGCGCCCCGTGGGTCGAGTCCGTGGGCGCGGCCGCCGAGGTGCTCGCCGAGCACGACGGGCACATCGTCGCCGTACGCCAGGGCAACGTGCTCGCCACCTCGTTCCACCCGGAACTGACCGGTGACCACCGTGTGCACGCGCTCTTCGTCGACATGGTCCGCGCGAACCGGACACCGGAGTCCTTGTAGGATCTGCGGCGGTACCCCCCAGGCTCTCCCAGCACCGGGGGAGTCCGTATCGGATCGGGTTACGCGAAGGAGACAGGCAGATGTCCGGCCACTCTAAATGGGCTACGACGAAGCACAAGAAGGCCGTGATCGACGCCAAGCGCGGCAAGCTCTTCGCGAAGCTCATCAAGAACATCGAGGTCGCGGCCCGCATGGGCGGCGTCGACATCGACGGCAACCCGACGCTCTACGACGCCATCCAGAAGGCCAAGAAGCAGTCGGTCCCCAACAAGAACATCGACTCCGCGGTCAAGCGCGGCGGCGGCCTGGAGGCCGGCGGCGCCGACTACGAGACGATCATGTACGAGGGTTACGGCCCCAACGGTGTCGCGGTGCTCATCGAGTGCCTCACCGACAACCGCAACCGTGCCGCCTCCGACGTCCGCGTCGCCATGACCCGCAACGGCGGCAACATGGCCGACCCCGGCTCGGTGTCGTACCTGTTCAACCGCAAGGGCGTCATCATCGTCCCCAAGGGCGAGCTGACCGAGGACGACGTACTCGGCGCCGTCCTGGACGCCGGTGCCGAGGAGGTCAACGACCTCGGTGAGTCCTTCGAGGTGCTCAGCGAGGCCACCGACCTGGTCGAGGTCCGCACCGCCCTCCAGGAGGCCGGCATCGACTACGACTCCGCCGACTCCAGCTTCGTCCCGACCATGCAGGTCGAGCTGGACGAGGACGGCGCCCGGAAGATCTTCAAGCTGATCGACGCCCTCGAGGACAGCGACGACGTCCAGAACGTCTTCGCCAACTTCGACGTGAGCGACGACGTCATGGAGAAGGTCGACGCGTAACGCCGCCACGGGCTTGGCGGTGGGCACGGGCCGGCGGGACACATCCCGCCGGCCCGTCGTCGTTGTCGGTGGCAGCGGCTAGCCTTGCGGTGTTCGTTCAAAAGATCACCGTCCACGGGCCGCGACCATCAATTGCGGGACCACGACGGTGCTCAGCCACCTCCGCGGGAGCGGCGGCGGTTCAGCCGCAAAGAAGGGTTGGGGGCGGCGTTGCGGGTGCTTGGGGTGGACCCCGGACTGACGCGGTGCGGGGTGGGCGTGGTCGACGGGGTCGCGGGACGGCCGCTCACCATGGTCGGCGTCGGTGTCGTCCGTACGCCCCCCGACGCCGAGCTGAGCCACCGGCTGCTCGCCGTCGAGCAGGGCCTCGAACAGTGGCTGGACGAGCACCAGCCGGAGTTCGTGGCCGTGGAGCGGGTCTTCAGCCAGCACAACGTCAGCACCGTCATGGGCACCGCCCAGGCCAGCGCCGTCGCCATGCTGTGCGCCGCCCGGCGCGGCATCCCGGTCGCCCTGCACACCCCCAGCGAGGTCAAGGCCGCCGTCACCGGCACCGGCCGCGCCGACAAGGCCCAGGTCGGGGCCATGGTCACCCGGCTGCTCCGGCTCAGCGCGCCCCCCAAGCCCGCCGACGCCGCCGACGCCCTCGCGCTCGCCATCTGCCACATCTGGCGCGCCCCCGCGCAGAACCGGCTCCAGCAGGCGGTCGACCGGCACACGGCCCAGAAAACGGTCCCGGGAACAGCACCGCGCACCGCCCACGCAACGAAAGGCCGAACGGCATGATCGCCTTCGTCAGCGGCACCGTCGCCGCCCTCGCCCCCGACTCGGCGGTCGTCGAGGTCGGCGGGGTCGGCATGGCCGTCCAGTGCACGCCCGACACCCTGGCGAAGCTCCGCGTCGGCCAGGAGGCCCGGCTGCACACCTCGCTCGTCGTCCGGGAGGACTCGCTCACCCTCTACGGCTTCGCCGACGACGACGAGCGCCAGGTCTTCGAGCTGCTCCAGACCGCCAGCGGCGTCGGCCCCCGCCTCGCCCAGGCCATGCTCGCCACCCACCGCCCGGACGCGCTGCGCCGCGCCGTCGCCACCGCCGACGAGAAGGCCCTCACCGCCGTACCCGGCATCGGCAAGAAGGGCGCGCAGAAGTTGCTGCTGGAGCTGAAGGACCGGCTCGGCGCCCCCATCGGCGCCCCCGCCGTCGGCGCCCCGGTGAGCCAGGGCTGGCGTGACCAGTTGCACGCGGCCCTCATCGGTCTGGGCTACGCCACCCGCGAGGCCGACGAGGCCGTCACCGCCGTGACCCCCCAGGCCGAGGCGGCGGGCGGCGCCCCCCAGGTCGGCCAGCTGCTCAAGGCCGCCCTCCAGACCCTGAACCGCGCCCGCTGACCCGCGCGCATCCCGCTAGGAGCACCTGAAGTGAACTGGGACGACACGACGGACGGCGCCGCCGCGGAACGGCTGGTGGACACCGCCGCCGACCGGGAGGACCAGGCCGTCGAGGCCGCCCTGCGCCCCAAGGACCTCGGCGAGTTCATCGGCCAGGAGAAGGTGCGCGAACAGCTCGACCTCGTACTGCGCGCCGCCCGCGCGCGCGGCGCCACCGCCGACCATGTGCTGCTCTCCGGCGCGCCCGGCCTCGGCAAGACCACCCTGTCGATGATCATCGCGGCCGAGATGGGCGCCCCCATCCGCATCACCTCCGGCCCCGCCATCCAGCACGCCGGCGACCTCGCCGCGATCCTCTCCTCCCTCCAGGAGGGCGAGGTCCTCTTCCTGGACGAGATCCACCGCATGTCCCGGCCCGCCGAGGAGATGCTGTACATGGCGATGGAGGACTTCCGGGTCGACGTCATCGTCGGCAAGGGCCCCGGCGCCACCGCCATCCCGCT
The DNA here is from genome assembly GCF_009865595.1 of Streptomyces sp. SID1328. Taxonomy (NCBI): domain Bacteria; kingdom Bacillati; phylum Actinomycetota; class Actinomycetes; order Kitasatosporales; family Streptomycetaceae; genus Streptomyces; species Streptomyces sp. SID1328. The sequence goes on from NZ_WWKH01000702.1 coordinate 4,554, forward strand.
GGAGCTGCCCCCGTTCACCCTGGTGGGTGCCACCACGCGCGCGGGTCTGCTGCCGCCCCCGCTGCGCGACCGCTTCGGCTTCACCGCGCACATGGAGTTCTACGAGCCGCGCGAACTCCAGCGGGTCGTGCACCGCTCGGCCGCCCTGCTGGACGTCGAGATCGACCCGTCCGGCGCCGCCGAGATCGCCGGCCGTTCGCGCGGCACGCCCCGGATCGCCAACCGGCTGCTGCGCCGGGTGCGGGACTACGCCCAGGTCAAGGCGGACGGCATGATCACCGAGGGCATCGCGGCCGCCGCCCTCGCCGTCTACGAGGTGGACGAGCGCGGCCTCGACCGGCTCGACCGGGGCGTGCTGGAGGCGCTGCTGAAACTGTTCGGCGGCGGCCCGGTGGGCCTGTCCACCCTGGCCGTCGCGGTGGGGGAGGAGCGGGAGACGGTGGAGGAGGTCGCCGAACCGTTCTTGGTGCGCGAGGGCCTGCTCGCCCGAACCCCGCGCGGGCGCGTGGCCACCCCGGCCGCCTGGGTCCACCTGGGGCTCACCCCGCCGCAGCGGCCGGCCACGGGAAACGGACAACAGGATCTGTTCGGGGCGTGAGAGCGGCGCATTGGCCCCAGGAGGAACCCAAGTGCCATGCTGAGCGTTGTTCCATGCGCGCGGACTCGCTTAGACTCCGCCGATGCCGCCCTTGCGGGCGACGCCGACCAGCACCCTCCAACAGGCCGCTCACCGCGCGGTCGCGCGAAGGAAATTCCGTCCCGTGAATGTCTATACCCTTCTCCCCTTCATCGTGCTCATCGCGGTCATGTTCCTGATGACGCGCTCGGCCAAGAAGAAGCAGCAGCAGGCCGCCAATATGCGGAACGAGATGCAGCCCGGTTCGGGCGTCCGCACGATCGGGGGGATGTACGCGACGGTCAAGGAAGTCACGGAGGACACCGTCCTCCTCGACGCCGGGCCGGGCGTCGAGCTGATCTTCGCCAAGAACGCGATCGGCGCCGTCCTCTCCGACGACGAGTACAACCGCATCATCCACGGCATCGAGCACGACCTTAAGTCGGACTCCGAGATCGTCCCCGACGACGCCTCCTCCCTCACCGCCGCCGACGCCGAGCACAAGGCGGTCGACTTCGGCAAGAAGGACACCGCCGAGGAGACCGCCGTGGCCGAGGACACGACGCTCGCCGACAAGACCGAGACCGTCGAGCCCGCCGCCAAGGACGACACCGTCGTGAACAAGGCGGAGACGGCCGAGCCGGCCGAGGCGCCGAAGAAGACCGACGGCGACACCGACGCGAAGTAGTCACGTCCCCGGGGCGTCCCGGCGCCCCTCACCGGGCGCGCGGCACGTCCCGGACGCCTCTGTTTCCCGCACGGAATCCCGACACCATGTCATGGCCACCGGCGCCCACGGCGCACCGGGCGGCCCGAGAGGGAGTACGAGAAGGTGGCAGCACCTAAGAAGGGCCGGGGCGCGAGTGCCCAGAGCAAGCCAGGGCGCTCGCTGGTCCTCATCCTGATCGCCATCGTGGCGATGACCGGGGGCATGTTCCTCGCCGGTCACACCACCCCGCGTCTCGGCATCGACCTTGCCGGCGGTACGAGCATCACGCTCAAGGCGAAGGCCGACCAGGGGTCGGCGATCAACAAGGCCAACATGGACACCGCGGTCGACATCATGAACCGCCGTGTCAACGGCCTTGGTGTCTCCGAGGCCGAGGTGCAGACCCAGGGCGACGATCACATCATCGTCAACATCCCCAAGGGCACCAACTCCAAGGAGGCCCAGCAGCAGGTCGGCACCACCGCCAAGCTGTACTTCCGCCCGGTCCTGGCCAGCGAGCCCAGCGGCGGCGCGGCCCCCAAGCCGTCGCCGAGCACCTCCTCCGGCGCCAGCGGCTCCCCGAGCCCGGCCGCCAGCCCCTCCGGCGACCAGAAGGCCACCTCGCCCTCCGGTGCCCCCTCGCCGAACGCCTCGGCCACCTCGCAGGGCCGCGCCGTCAGCGACGCCCTGAAGGCCGACGCCACCCCGTCGCCCACCGGCTCCGCGAGCGCCAAGTCCTCCGGTGCCCCGGCGAGCCCCTCCCCGACGCCGAGCGCCAACGCGGACGCCGCGAAGCTCCAGGCCCAGTACGCGGCCCTGGACTGCACCAAGCCCGCCGAGCGCGCCAAGGTCGGCAAGGCCGGCAAGCCCGGGGAGCCCACCGTGGCCTGCGGCGAGATCGACAAGGTCTGGTACAAGTACGTGCTCGGCCCCGCCGCCGTGGACGGCACGGAGGTGAAGAACGCCAAGGCGGTCTTCGACACCCAGGGCGCCTCCGGCTGGCAGGTGCAGATGAACTTCACCTCCTCCGGCGCCAAGAAGTTCGCCGACATCACCGGCGAGCTGGCCAAGAACCAGCAGCCGCAGAACGAGTTCGGCATCGTCCTCGACGGCGACGTGGTCTCCAGCCCGTACGTGCAGCAGGCCATCACCGGCGGCCAGGCCGAGATCTCCGGCCGGTTCACGCAGGAGGAGGCCCAGAGCCTCGCCAACATGCTGTCCTACGGCGCGCTCCCGCTGTCCTTCCAGGAGGAGACCGTCACCACGGTCACCGCGGCCCTCGGCGGCGAGCAGCTCAAGGCGGGCCTCCTCGCGGGTGCCATCGGCCTCGTGCTGGTCGTGATCTACCTGGTGGCCTACTACCGCGGCCTGTCGCTGGTGGCCATGGCCTCCCTGCTGGTCTCCGCGATCCTCACCTACGTGATCATGTCGCTGCTCGGCCCGGCCATCGGCTTCGCGCTGAACCTGCCCGCCGTCTGCGGTGCCATCGTCGCCATCGGTATCACCGCGGACTCGTTCATCGTGTACTTCGAACGCATCCGGGACGAGATCCGCGAGGGCCGCACCCTGCGCCCCGCCGTGGAGCGGGCCTGGCCGCGCGCCCGGCGCACCATCCTGGTCTCCGACTTCGTGTCGTTCCTCGCCGCCGCCGTGCTGTTCATCGTCACCGTCGGCAAGGTCCAGGGCTTCGCGTTCACGCTCGGCCTGACCACCGTCCTCGACGTCGTGGTGGTCTTCTTCTTCACCAAGCCGCTCATGACGCTGCTGGCCCGCCGCAGGTTCTTCGCCGACGGCCACAAGTGGTCCGGCCTCGACCCGCAGAGCCTGGGCGCCAAGCCCCCGCTGCGCCGCACCCGCCGTCCCTCCGGTCCCACCACGGGCCCCGTCGACCCCAAGGGGGCGTGAGCGATGTCGAAACTCGGTAACCTCGGCGCACGGCTGCACCGCGGCGAAGTCAGCTACGACTTCATCGGCAAGCGCAAGATCTGGTACGGCGTCTCCATCCTGATCACCATCACGGCCATCCTCGGCCTGGCGGTGCGCGGCCTGAACATGGGCATCGACTTCCAGGGCGGCGCCGTCTTCACCACCCCGACCAAGATGAGCGCCTCGGTCGCCCAGGTCGAGGAGTACGCCCACGACGCCTCCGGTCAGGAGGCCGTCGTGCAGAAGCTCGGCAACGGCAGCCTTCGCATCCAGATCGCCGGCCTCGACACCGCCAAGTCCGACCAGGTCAAGCAGACCCTGGCCAAGGACCTGAAGCTCGACCCCGAGCGGCTCAACGCCGACCTGGTCGGCCCGAGCTGGGGCGAGCAGATCGCCAACAAGGCGTGGCAGGGCCTGGCGATCTTCATGGTGCTCGTGGTGATCTACCTGGCGATCGCCTTCGAGTGGCGCATGGCCATCGCGGCCCTCGTCGCGCTGATCCACGACATCACCATCACCGTCGGCATCTACGCCCTCGTCGGCTTCGAGGTCACGCCCGGCACGGTCATCGGTCTGCTGACCATCCTCGGTTACTCGCTCTACGACACGGTCGTCGTCTTCGACAGCCTCAAGGAGCAGACCAAGGACATCACCAAGCAGACCCGCTTCACCTACAGCGACATCGCCAACCACTCGATCAACGGCACCCTGGTGCGCTCCATCAACACCACGGTGGTCGCCCTCCTCCCGGTGGCGGGCCTGCTGTTCATCGGCGGCGGTTTCCTCGGAGCGGGCACCCTCAACGACATCTCCCTGTCGCTGTTCGTCGGCCTCGCGGCCGGCGCGTACTCCTCGATCTTCATCGCCACGCCGCTCGTCGCCGACCTCAAGGAGCGCGAGCCGGCGATGAAGGCCCTCAGGAAGCGGGTCATGGCCAAGCGTGCCCAGGCCGCCGCCGGAGAGGCCCAGGGGGAGTCCCGGTCCGCCACCGGAGAACCGTCCGACGGCGCGGCGCCCGCTGTGGTGGGCCCGCGCGACCAGTCCGCGACCCGCAACCGGGGCCGCGGCCGACCCTCTGGAAAGCGCCGATGACCTCCATCCAGGAGCTGCTGCTCAGCCGTATCCGCGACGTGGCCGACTACCCGGAGCCGGGCGTGATGTTCAAGGACATCACCCCGCTCCTGGCCGACCCCGCCGCGTTCACGGCCCTCACCGACACGCTGGCCGAACTCGCCACGGCCACCGGGGCCACCAAGATCGTCGGCCTGGAGGCGCGGGGCTTCATCCTGGGCGCGCCGGTCGCCGTCCGCGCGGGCCTCGGCTTCATCCCCGTCCGCAAGGCCGGCAAGCTCCCGGGAGCGACGCTGCGCCAGGCGTACGACCTGGAGTACGGCTCCGCCGAGATCGAGGTGCACGCCGAGGACCTGTCCGACGGTGACCGCGTGTACATCGTGGACGACGTGCTCGCCACCGGCGGCACCGCCGAGGCCGCGGTCAAGCTGATCGAGCGCGCCGGCGCACGCGTCTCGGGCGTCGCCGTCCTCATGGAGCTGGGCTTCCTCCAGGGCCGCGCCCGCCTGGAGTCCGCCCTGAACGGCGCGCCCCTGGAGGCGCTGCTGCAGGTCTGAACCGGACCGAGCGGACCCTGAGCGGCCGCGAGCGCACCGGGCCGTCCCGGCCCGCGCTCGCGGCCGCTCGGCGTCCCGCGGCCTCCGGGTTCCGGCCCTCCGGAATCCACCACCCGTCCCACGTGTTCCACTGGTGGGCCGTTCTCCCCACCGCCTGAAGGCGATGGCGGGGCGCGGGATCGCTACCATGGGGTATCCGGAGCCTGACCGGGGGACCCGGATCGCGCACTAGGAGTCCTCTTGCCAGACGAGGCCCAGCCACTGACCGCCGCCAAGCCGGAGTCCGCCTCGGCGCCCGCGGTGAAGCCCGTGCCGAACGCGTCCGACGCGAAGAACGACCGGCGCGGCTCGGTCGAGCACGCCCAGTCGGCGCCGGTGGAGAAGACCGCCGACACCGCGCGCCCCAAGCCCGCCCCCGTGCGCCCCGCGGCCGGTCAGCCCGCGCCCCGCTCCGGCTCCTCCAACCGCGTCCGCGCCCGCCTGGCCCGTCTCGGCGTGCAGCGCGCGAACCCGTACAACCCGGTGCTGGAGCCGCTGCTGCGGATAGTGCGCAGCAACGACCCCAAGATCGAGAACGCGACGCTCCGCCAGATCGAGCGCGCCTACCAGGTGGCCGAGCGCTGGCACCGCGGCCAGAAGCGCAAGAGCGGTGACCCGTACATCACCCACCCGCTCGCCGTCACCACCATCCTGGCCGAGCTGGGCATGGACCCGGCGACCCTGATGGCCGGGCTGCTGCACGACACCGTCGAGGACACCGAGTACGGCCTGGACGACCTGCGCCGGGACTTCGGTGACGTGGTCGCGCTGCTGGTGGACGGCGTCACCAAGCTGGACAAGGTCAAGTTCGGCGAGGCCGCGCAGGCCGAGACCGTGCGCAAGATGGTCGTCGCCATGGCCAAGGACCCCCGCGTCCTGGTCATCAAGCTCGCCGACCGCCTGCACAACATGCGCACCATGCGCTACCTCAAGCGCGAGAAGCAGGAGAAGAAGGCGCGCGAGACCCTGGAGATCTACGCGCCGCTCGCCCACCGGCTGGGCATGAACACCATCAAGTGGGAGCTGGAGGACCTGGCCTTCGCCATCCTCTACCCCAAGATGTACGACGAGATCGTGCGGCTGGTGGCCGAGCGCGCCCCCAAGCGTGACGAGTACCTCGCCATAGTCACCGACGAGGTGCAGGCCGACCTGCGCGCCGCCCGGATCAAGGCGACCGTCACCGGCCGGCCCAAGCACTACTACAGCGTCTACCAGAAGATGATCGTCCGCGGCCGGGACTTCGCGGAGATCTACGACCTGGTCGGCATCCGCGTCCTGGTGGAGACCGTCCGGGACTGCTACGCGGCGCTCGGCACGATCCACGCGCGATGGAACCCGGTCCCCGGCCGGTTCAAGGACTACATCGCGATGCCGAAGTTCAACATGTACCAGTCGCTGCACACGACGGTCATCGGCCCCAACGGCAAGCCGGTCGAGCTGCAGATCCGCACCTTCGACATGCACCGCCGCGCCGAGTACGGCATCGCCGCGCACTGGAAGTACAAGCAGGAGGCCGTCGCCGGCGCCTCCAAGGTGCGCACCGACGCGCCGAAGTCCTCCGGCAAGGGCAAGGACGACCACCTCAACGACATGGCGTGGCTGCGCCAGCTGCTGGACTGGCAGAAGGAGACCGAGGACCCCGGCGAGTTCCTGGAGTCCCTCCGCTTCGACCTGTCCCGCAACGAGGTCTTCGTCTTCACGCCCAAGGGCGACGTGATAGCGCTCCCGGCCGGGGCCACCCCGGTCGACTTCGCCTACGCGGTGCACACCGAGGTCGGCCACCGGACCATAGGGGCACGCGTCAACGGACGCCTCGTCCCGCTGGAGTCCACCCTGGACAACGGCGACCTGGTGGAGGTCTTCACCTCCAAGGCACCCGGCGCCGCGCCCTCCCGCGACTGGCTGGGCTTCGTCAAGTCGCCCCGCGCCCGTAACAAGATCCGCGGCTGGTTCTCCAAGGAGCGCCGGGACGAGGCGATCGAGCAGGGCAAGGACGCGATCGTCCGCGCGATGCGCAAGCAGAACCTGCCGATCCAGCGCATCCTGACCGGCGACTCCCTGGTCACGCTGGCGCACGAGATGCGGTACTCCGACATCTCCGCGCTGTACGCGGCGATCGGCGAGGGCCATGTCTCCGCGCAGAACATCGTGCAGAAGCTCGTCCAGGCGCTCGGCGGCGAGGAGGCGGCCACCGAGGAGATCGAGGAGCCGGTCCCGCCGACCCGGCGCAGCCGCAAGCGCCGCTCCAGCGCCGACCCCGGTGTCGTGGTCAAGGGCGTCGACGACGTGTGGGTGAAGCTGGCCCGCTGCTGCACCCCGGTACCGGGCGACCCGATCATCGGGTTCGTCACGCGGGGCAGCGGGGTCTCGGTGCACCGCAGCGACTGCGTCAACGTGGACTCGCTCTCCCGCGAGCCCGAGCGCATCCTCGACGTGGAGTGGGCGCCCACCCAGTCCTCGGTCTTCCTGGTCGCCATCCAGGTCGAGGCGCTGGACCGCTCCCGGCTGCTCTCGGACGTCACCCGCGTCCTGTCCGACCAGCACGTCAACATCCTGTCCGCGGCCGTGCAGACCTCCCGTGACCGGGTCGCCACCTCCCGCTTCACCTTCGAGATGGGCGACCCCAAGCACCTGGGCCACGTCCTGAAGGCGGTCCGGGGCGTGGAGGGCGTGTACGACGTCTACCGCGTGACCTCGGCCCGCAACCGCGGCTAGCCACGCATACGCCGAGGGGCTCCGTACGGTGTGTACGGAGCCCCTCGGCGTACGCGGTGGGGGAGTGTCTCAGCCCCCGAACTCCTCAAGACCCTTCAGCGCCTGGTCCAGCAGCGCCTGGCGGCCCTCCAGCTCACGCTCCAGCTTGTCGGCGCGGGAGGTGTTGCCCTGGGCGCGGGCCTGCTCGACCTGGCCGCGGAGCTTGTCCACGGCGGCCTGGAGCTGACCGGTCAGACCCGCGGCACGCGCACGCGCCTCCGGGTTGGTCCGGCGCCACTCGGCCTCCTCGGCCTCCTGGATCGCCCGCTCCACGGCGTGCATCCGGCCCTCGACCTTGCCCCGCGCGTCGCGCGGCACATGCCCGATGGCCTCCCACCGCTCGTTGACCGAACGGAAGGCGGCACGTGCGGCCTTCAGGTCCCGCACCGGGAGGATCTGCTCGGCCTCCTCGGCCAGCGCCTCCTTGAGCTTCAGGTTCTCGCCCTGCTCCGCGTCCCGCTCGGCGAACACCGAGCTGCGCGCGGCGAAGAACACGTCCTGCGCGCCCCGGAAGCGGTTCCACAGGTCGTCCTCGTGCTCGCGCTGGGCGCGGCCCGCGGCCTTCCAGTCCGTCATCAGCTCGCGGTACCGGGCCGCCGTGGCACCCCAGTCCGTCGAGCCCGACAGCGCCTCCGCCTCCGCGACCAGCCGCTCCTTCACGCGCCGGGCGTCCTCGCGCTGCGAGTCGAGCTGCGCGAAGTGCGCCTTGCGGCGCTTGGAGAAAGCCGACCGGGCGTGCGAGAAGCGGTGCCACAGCTCGTCGTCGGACTTGCGGTCGAGCCGGGGCAGGCCCTTCCAGGTGTCCACCAGGGCCCGCAGCCGCTCACCGGCCACCCGCCACTGGTCGGACGCCGCGAGCTGCTCCGCCTCCGCGACCAGGTCCTCCTTGGCCTTGCGGGCCGCGTCGGACTGCTTGGCCCGCTGCGCCTTGCGCTCCTCGCGGCGCGACTCGACCTTCTCGACGAGCTTGTCCAGCCGGGTCCGCAGCGCGTCCAGGTCGCCCACCGCGTGGTGCGCGTCCACCTGCTCGCGGATGTGGCCGATCGCGGTCTGGGCGTCCTTCGCGGACAGATCGGTGGTCTGCACGCGCTTTTCGAGGAGGCCGATCTCGACCACCAGGCCCTCGTACTTGCGCTCGAAGTAGGCAAGCGCCTCCTCGGGGGAGCCGGCCGCCCACGATCCGACGACCTGCTCGCCGTCGGCCGTACGCACGTACACGGTCCCCGTCTCGTCGACGCGGCCCCACGGGTCGCTGCTCACAGCGCCTCCTCCACATGATGCCTGCGGGGAGCCTCCCGGCCCCCTGGCATCGTCCACAATTTCGTCATCGCCAACATAGGCGACCGGCAGGGGGCCTGTCCGCATCCGGAGGCACCCAATTCCGCAGGCGACCGGCCCGCGGGGGCGGACCGGAAGGCCCCCGCGGGGTCAGGACTTCGTGACCGTCGCCTTGTCGATCACGACCGTCGCGTTCGGGGCGCCGTCGCCCTGGCCGGTGTTCTCGCCCGCCTTGGCGATCTTGTCCAGCACCTTCAGCCCGGCCTTGTCGATCGTGCCGAAGGGGGTGTACGACGGCGGCAGCGGGCTGTCCTTGTACACCAGGAAGAACTGGCTGCCGCCGGTGTGCGGCTGCCCGGTGTTGGCCATCGCCACCGTGCCCGCCGGGTAGGTGTTCTTCTTGAGGCTCTTGTCCTTCAGGTTCTCGTCCGGGATCGTGTAGCCCGGCCCGCCGGTGCCGGTGCCCGTCGGGTCACCGCACTGCAGGACGTAGATCCCGTTCGTGGTCAGCCGGTGGCACTTGGTGTGGTCGAAGAAGCCCTTGTCCGCGAGGTAGGAGAAGGAGTTCACCGTGTGCGGGGCCGCAGACGCCTTCAGGGCCAGACCGATGTCGCCGCAGGTGGTGGCCAGCTTCATCGTGTAGTCGGCCGACGTGTCGATCGACATCGCCGGCTCCTTCTTCCAGGACTGCTTCTTCACCGAGCCCTTGGCCGGCTTCTCGCAGGGGTCCGGGGCCTTGCTGGGGCTCGCGGACGCGCTCGGCGAGGACCCGGCGGCGTCCACCTTCTTCTCGCCGTCGTCCTTCATCACGCCCGTCGTGTACAGCGCCACACTGCCGATCACGATCACGCCGAGCACCGACGCGATCACCGAGTTGCGCATGCGCGCCTTGCGTCGCGCGTCCGTGCGCCGCTGCTGCTGCCGCAAGAACTTCTCCCGTGCGAGCTGACGCCGCCGCTGCTCCTGGCTGACCACCGGGTTTCTCCCTCATGCGTGTCGTGTGCCGACCGGTACGTGTGCGTCCTGTGATCCGACAGGCGCGTGTAGCCCCGTACCGTATATGGGTTCGCTGAGGAAACGGCAGCGCCGGTAGGCTCTAGGGGGCTTCTTCCCGGTCCTCGCGGGCCCGCGAGGACCGGGAAGAAGCCCCCCACCACGGGCCGCCCGCGCGCGAGCCCTCCCGTACCGACACAACGAAGGACGATCGTGCTCATTGCCGGGTTCCCCGCCGGGGCCTGGGGGACGAACTGTTATCTCGTCGCCCCCGCCGCCGGTGAGGAGTGCGTGATCATCGACCCCGGCCATCAGGCCGCCCCCGGCGTCGAGGAAGCGCTGAAGAAGCATCGCCTCAAGCCGACCGCCGTCGTCCTCACCCACGGCCACATCGACCACGTCGCCTCCGTCGTCCCCGTGTGCGGCGCGCACGACGTGCCCGCGTGGATTCATCCCGACGACCGCTACATGCTGAGCGACCCGGAGAAGGCGCTCGGCCGGTCCATCGGGATGCCGCTCATGGGCGAACTGACCGTGGGGGAGCCGGACGACGTCCGGGAGCTGACCGACGGGGCGAAGCTGGACCTGGCCGGGATGGAGTTCTCCGTCGCCCACGCGCCGGGCCATACCAAGGGGTCGGTGACCTTCCGGATGCCCGAGAGCGCCGACGTCCCGTCGGTCTTCTTCTCCGGGGATCTGCTGTTCGCCGGCTCCGTGGGACGCACCGACCTGCCGGGCGGATCGATGGAGGAGATGCTCGGGTCGCTGGCACGCGTGTGCCTGCCGCTCGACGACTCCACCGTGGTCCTGTCCGGCCACGGCCCCCAGACCACCATCGGCCAGGAACGCGCCACCAACCCCTATCTGCGGCAGGTGGCCGCCGGCCAGGGAACCGACCCGGCTCCCCGACGAGGAATGTGACGAGAGAACTTCCGTGAGCACCTTCAAGGCCCCCAAGGGCACGTACGACCTGATCCCGCCGCAGTCCGCGCAGTACCTCGCCGTCCGGGAGGCCATCGCCGCCCCCCTGCGCAACTCCGGGTACGGCTACATCGAGACGCCGGGCTTCGAGAACGTCGAGCTGTTCGCGCGCGGTGTCGGCGAGTCCACCGACATCGTCACCAAGGAGATGTACGCCTTCGAGACCAAGGGCGGCGACCGCCTCGCCCTGCGCCCCGAAGGCACCGCCTCCGTGCTCCGCGCCGCCCTGGAGGCCAACCTGCACAAGGCGGGCAACCTCCCGGTCAAGCTCTGGTACTCCGGCTCCTACTACCGCTACGAGCGCCCGCAGAAGGGCCGTTACCGCCACTTCTCCCAGGTCGGCGCCGAGGCGATCGGTGCCGAGGACCCCGCGCTGGACGCCGAGCTGATCATCCTGGCCGACCAGGCGTACCGCTCGCTGGGTCTGCGCGAGTTCCGCATCCTGCTCAACAGCCTGGGCGACGCCGAGTGCCGTCCGGTGTACCGGGCCGCGCTCCAGGACTTCCTGCGCGGACTCGACCTCGACGAGGACACCCTGCGCCGCGCCGAGATCAACCCGCTGCGCGTCCTGGACGACAAGCGCGAGTCGGTGCAGAAGCAGCTCACCGGCGCCCCCCTGCTGCGCGACTACCTGTGCGACGCCTGCAAGGCGTACCACGAGGAGGTCCGCGAGCTGATCACCGCCGCCGGCGTCGCCTTCGAGGACGACCCCAAGCTGGTCCGGGGCCTGGACTACTACACCCGCACCACCTTCGAGTTCGTCCACGACGGCCTCGGCTCCCAGTCCGCCGTCGGCGGCGGCGGCCGGTACGACGGCCTCTCCGAGATGATCGGCGGCCCCGCGCTGCCCTCGGTCGGCTGGGCGCTCGGCGTGGACCGCACCGTGCTCGCCCTGGAGGCCGAGGGCGTGGAGCTGGACCTGCCCTCCACCACCAGCGTCTTCGCCGTCCCGCTCGGCGAGGAGGCCCGGCGGGTGCTGTTCGCCAAGGTCACCGAGTTGCGCAAGGTCGGCGTCGCAGCCGACTTCTCCTACGGCGGCAAGGGCCTGAAGGCCGCGATGAAGGCCGCCAACCGCTCCGGCGCCCGCTACGCGCTGGTGCTCGGCGAGCGCGACCTCGCCGAGGGCCTGGTCCAGGTCAAGGACATGGAGTCCGGCGAGCAGACCGCGGTCGGCCTCAACGAGGTCGTCGCGGAGCTGGAGTCCCGGCTCTGAGCCTCCGGGAGCAGCAAGGGGCCGACGGGCCGGACGGACTGCCGTCCGGCCCGTCACCGTTCGATCGCCTGTGCTGCCGTACGGCCCGAACCGGCCGAAAATAGAGACAGCGTGCCCCGCCCGCCTCGAACTTATGCACAGCGAACGGTGCGCGAGGGGCCCTGTGCGGCACAATGACCGATGCCCGAAGCAGGTCCGATCTAGCGAGTGACGGAATCGGCGTGATGAGCAAGACGACAGTCAACGACGTCTCCACCCAGTCCGGGCCCGAGCGTTCTCGCGGCACGGCCCGCCTTGAGGGCGGCAGCCGCGCCTTCGCCCTGATGCTGGTGATCACCGGCGCGGCCGGACTGCTCGCCGCCTGGGTCATCACGCTCGACAAGTTCAAGCTGCTCGAGGCCAAGGCCGCGGGCAAGACCTTCGTCCCCGGCTGCAGCCTCAACCCCGTGGTCTCCTGCGGCAGCGTCATGGAGAGCAAGCAGGCCGCCGCCTTCGGCTTCCCCAACCCCATGCTGGGCCTGGTCGCCTACGGCATCGTGATCTGCGTCGGGGTGAGCCTGCTCGCCCGTGCCCGCTTCCCCCGCTGGTACTGGCTGACCTTCAACGCCGGCACGCTGTTCGGGGTCGGTTTCTGCACCTGGCTCCAGTTCCAGTCCCTGTACCGGATCAACGCCCTGTGCCTGTGGTGCTCACTGGCCTGGGTCGCCACGATCATCATGTTCTGGTACGTCACCTCCTTCAACGTGCGCCAGGGCTTCCTGCCCGCCCCGCGCCCGCTGCGCTCCTTCTTCGGCGAGTTCACCTGGGTCCTGCCCGTGCTGCACATCGGGATCATCGGCATGCTGATCCTGACCCGCTGGTGGAGCTTCTGGACGAGCTGACCGGCCCGCCCCGACCGGCGGCCGGGGGCGTTGTCAGTGGCGTGATTTAGGGTTTTCGGTGTGGAAGCCGACCTGTTCACCGCCGCAGCCGAAGAACGCCAGGAGAAGGAGCCCGCGGGCAGTCCCCTGGCGGCGCGCATGCGTCCGCGCACCCTCGACGAGGTGGTGGGCCAGCGCCACCTGCTCAAGCCGGGCTCACCGCTGCGCAGACTGGTCGGCGAGGGCGGCCGGGGTCCGGCCGGACCCTCCTCGGTGATCCTCTGGGGCCCGCCCGGCACCGGCAAGACCACCCTCGCCCACGTCGTCTCCCGCGCCACCGACCAGCGCTTCGTGGAGCTGAGCGCGATCAGCGCCGGCGTCAAGGAGGTCCGCGCGGTCATCGACGGCGCCCGCCGCGCCACCGGCGGCTTCGGCAAGGAGACCGTCCTCTTCCTCGACGAGATCCACCGCTTCAGCAAGGCCCAGCAGGACTCCCTGCTCCCGGCCGTGGAGAACCGCTGGGTCACCCTGATCGCGGCCACCACCGAGAACCCGTACTTCTCGGTCATCTCCCCGCTGCTCTCCCGCTCCCTGCTCCTCACCCTCGAACCGCTCACCGACGACGACGTACGCGACCTCGTGCGCCGCGCCCTCGCCGACGAGCGGGGCCTCGGCGGGACGCTCACCCTCCCCGAGGAGTCCGAGGAGCACATCCTGCGGGTGGCCGGCGGCGACGCCCGCCGCGCCCTCACCGTGCTGGAGGCCGCCGCGGGCGCCTCCCTCGACAAGGGCGACGACGCCATCACCCTGACCACGCTGGAGGAGACCGTCGACCGCGCGGCGGTGAAGTACGACCGTGACGGCGACCAGCACTACGACGTGGCCAGCGCCCTGATCAAGTCCATCCGGGGCTCCGACGTGGACGCCGCCCTGCACTACCTGGCCCGCATGATCGAGGCCGGCGAGGACCCCCGCTTCATCGCCCGGCGCCTGATGATCTCCGCCAGCGAGGACATCGGCGTCGCCGACCCGGGCGCGCTGCCGATAGCCGTCGCGGCCGCGCAGGCCGTCGCGATGATCGGCTTCCCCGAGGCCGCGCTCACCCTCAGCCACGCCACCATCGCGCTCGCGCTGGCCCCCAAGTCCAACTCCGCGACCACCGCGATCGGCGAGGCCCTGGCCGACGTGCGCAAGGGCCTCGCGGGCCCGGTCCCGCCCCACCTGCGGGACGGGCACTACCAGGGCGCCAAGAAGCTGGGCCACGCCAAGGGGTACGTCTACCCGCACAACCAGGCCGACGGCATCGCCGCCCAGCAGTACGCCCCGGACGCCCTCAAGGACCGCGAGTACTACACCCCGACCCGGCACGGCGCCGAGGCGCGGTACGCGGACGCGGTCGAATGGACCAGGAAGCACCTGGGTCGCAAGCGGTCCTGAGCGCCCTGTAGACTGCCTCGAAGTGCTGAGTCCCGTGTCCGGGCCCCCGACAAGGGGGAACGGCTCACCAGAGCGGGACATCCAGCCGGAGAGTCCGGCCCCAGGGCGGGGTTCTCCAGGAGCGTCGCGCACCGTCGAAGGTGTCGCGGGCAGCCCACCACCCTCCGGCCAATCGCCGGGACCGGTCGGTGGGCCACTCGCGTGCTGCACGTATGTGCCCAGTTCGGGGAACGGCTGCCCGGCCCGTCCGGCAAGGACAGGCAGGGTCTCCCCGGCTGCGGATGCGACCTCCCCTAACCCTGGTGAAGCCGTATTCGCATAAGAAACACGAGGTGTCGGTTCCATGGCGAACCAGTCCCGCCCCAAGGTCAAGAAGTCGCGTGCCCTCGGCATCGCGCTGACCCCGAAGGCCGTCAAGTACTTCGAGGCCCGCCCCTACCCGCCGGGCGAGCACGGCCGCGGCCGCAAGCAGAACTCGGACTACAAGGTCCGTCTGCTCGAGAAGCAGCGTCTGCGCGCGCAGTACGACGTGTCCGAGCGCCAGCTCGTCCGCGCCTACGAGCGTGCCTCCAAGGTTCAGGGCAAGACCGGTGAGGCCCTGATCATCGAGCTCGAGCGCCGCCTCGACGCGCTGGTCCTGCGTTCGGGCATCGCCCGCACGATCTACCAGGCCCGCCAGATGGTCGTCCACGGCCACATCCAGGTCAACGGCCAGAAGGTCGACAAGCCGTCCTTCCGTGTCCGCCCGGACGACGTCGTGCAGGTGCGCGACCGCTCCAAGGACAAGACGCTCTTCCAGGTCGCGCGCGAGGGTGGCTTCGCCGCCGACGGTGAGACCCCGCGCTACCTCCAGGTGAACCTCAAGGCCCTGGCGTTCCGCCTGGACCGTGAGCCGAACCGCAAGGAGATCCCGGTGATCTGCGACGAGCAGCTCGTCGTCGAGTACTACGCCCGCTGATCCCAGCCCCGGCGCAGCACCACGGCCCGTCGTCCCCCCGCCCTCCGGCGGACGGGACGGCGGGCTCGCGCGTTCCCGGCATCCCCGTCGGAGCCCGGTAATCCGGTACGGAGCCCCGCCGGTGGCGCGATAGGCTCGGTGCACGACTTTATCGATGCTCAAGCACGTTTCAGGGAGCTGGTGCGCACAGTGTCCGGTGGAGAGGTTGCCGGGATGCTGGTGGCCGTCTTCTGGGCGATCCTGGTCTCCTTCCTCGCCGTAGCGCTGGCGAGGCTGGCCCAGACGCTCAAGGCGACCACCAAGCTCGTGGCGGACGTGACCGACCAGGCCGTCCCGCTGCTGGCGGACGCGTCCACGGCGGTGCGCTCGGCGCAGACCCAGATCGAGCGCGTCGACGCCATCGCCTCCGACGTGCAGGAGGTGACGTCGAACGCCTCCGCGCTCTCCTCCACCGTCGCCTCCACCTTCGGCGGCCCCCTGGTCAAGGTCGCGGCCTTCGGCTACGGCGTCCGCCGCGCGCTCGGCGGCCGCGACGAGGCCAGGCCCGCGAAGACGCCGCGCCGTACGGTGATCGTGGGCCGGACGGTCCCGGCCGCACGGCGGGGCAAGCGAAAGAAGGACTGAGGACCGCGATGTTCCGCCGTACGTTCTGGTTCGGCACCGGCGTCGCCGCCGGTGTGTGGGCCACCACCAAGGTCAACCGCAAGCTGAAGCAGCTCACCCCCGAGAGCCTCGCCGTCACCGCGGCCAACAAGGCGCTGGAGACCGGGCACCGGCTCAAGGACGCGGCGGTCGGCTTCGCACTCGACGTCCGCCACAACATGGTCCAGCGCGAGGCGGAGCTGGAGGAGGCGCTCGGCATCCACGAGAGCCCCGCCCTGCCGGAGCCCCGGCGGATCACCGCCATCGAGAACAACAGCAGCACAGTGAAGTACATCGAGAACACGACGTACTCGTACAACCGGAATGAGGACCACTGATGGAGTCGGCCGAGATTCGCCGCCGCTGGCTGAGCTTCTTCGAGGAGCGCGGGCACACCGTCGTCCCTTCGGCGTCGCTCATCGCGGACGACCCGACTCTGCTCCTCGTCCCGGCCGGCATGGTGCCCTTCAAGCCCTACTTCCTGGGTGAGGTCAAGCCGCCCTTCCAGCGCGCCACCAGCGTGCAGAAGTGCGTGCGCACGCCCGACATCGAAGAGGTCGGCAAGACCACCCGCCACGGCACCTTCTTCCAGATGTGCGGCAACTTCTCCTTCGGCGACTACTTCAAGGAAGGCGCCATCAAGTTCGCCTGGGAGCTGCTCACCAGCCCCCAGGACAAGGGCGGTTACGGCCTCGACCCCGAGCGCCTGTGGATCACCGTCTACAAGGACGACGACGAGGCCGAGCGCATCTGGCACGACGTCGTGGGCGTGCCCAAGGAGCGCATCCAGCGCCTGGGCATGAAGGACAACTACTGGTCCATGGGCGTCCCCGGCCCCTGCGGCCCCTGCTCCGAGATCAACTACGACCGCGGCCCCGAGTTCGGCGTCGAGGGCGGCCCCGCCGTCAACGACGAGCGGTACGTCGAGATCTGGAACCTCGTCTTCATGCAGTACGAGCGGGGCGAGGGCATCGGCAAGGACGACTTCGAGATCCTCGGGGACCTGCCGAGCCAGAACATCGACACGGGCCTCGGCCTGGAGCGCCTCGCCATGATTCTGCAGGGCGTGCAGAACATGTACGAGATCGACACCTCCATGGCCGTCATCGAGAAGGCCACCGAGCTGACGGGTGTGGCCTACGGCGACGCCCAGGCCTCGGACGTCTCGCTGCGCGTGGTCACCGACCACATGCGCACCGCCGTCATGCTGATCGGCGACGGTGTCACCCCCGGCAACGAGGGCCGCGGCTACGTGCTGCGCCGCATCATGCGCCGCGCCATCCGCAACATGCGCCTGCTGGGCGCCGACGGTCCGGTGGTCAAGCCGCTGATCGACGTCGTGATCGCCATGATGGGCCAGCAGTACCCCGAGCTGATCACCGACCGCGAGCGCATCGAGAAGGTCGCCGTCGCCGAGGAGAACGCCTTCCTCAAGACGCTCAAGGCCGGCACCAACATCCTCGACACCGCCGTCACCGAGACCAAGCAGTCCGGCGGCAGCATGCTCTCCGGCGACAAGGCGTTCCTGCTCCACGACACCTGGGGCTTCCCGATCGACCTCACCCTGGAGATGGCCGCCGAGCAGGGCCTCTCCGTGGACGAGACCGGGTTCCGCCGCCTGATGACGGCGCAGCGGGAGCGCGCCAAGGCCGACGCCCGCGCCAAGAAGACCGGCCACGCCGACCTCGGCGCCTACCGGGAGATCGCGGACGCCTCCGGCGCCACCGACTTCATCGGCTACAGCGACACCGAGAGCGAGACCACGATCGTCGGCATCCTCGTCGACGGCGTCTCCTCGCCGGCCGCCACGGAGGGCGACGAGGTCGAGATCGTACTCGACCGCACCCCGTTCTACGCCGAGGGCGGCGGCCAGATCGGTGACACCGGCCGCATCAAGGTCGACACCGGTGCCGTCATCGAGGTGCGCGACACCCAGAAGCCGGTGCCGGGCGTCTACGTCCACAAGGGCGTCGTCCAGGTCGGCGAGGTCACGGTCGGTGCCAAGGCCCAGGCGTCCATCGACGCCCGCCGCCGCAAGGCCATCGCCCGCGCCCACTCGGCCACCCACCTGACCCACCAGGCGCTGCGCGACGCCCTCGGCCCGACGGCCGCCCAGGCCGGTTCGGAGAACCAGCCCGGCCGCTTCCGCTTCGACTTCGGCTCCCCGGCCGCCGTCCCGACGGCCGTGATGACCGACGTCGAGCAGAAGATCAACGAGGTCCTCTCCCGCGACCTGGACGTGCACGCCGAGGTCATGGGCATCGACGAGGCCAAGAAGCAGGGCGCCATCGCCGAGTTCGGCGAGAAGTACGGCGAGCGGGTCCGCGTGGTCACCATCGGCGACTTCTCCAAGGAGCTGTGCGGCGGCACGCATGTGCACAACACCGCCCAGCTCGGCCTGGTGAAGCTGCTCGGCGAGTCCTCCATCGGCTCCGGCGTGCGCCGGATCGAGGCGCTGGTCGGCATGGACGCCTACAACTTCCTCGCCCGCGAGCACACGGTCGTCAACCAGCTCAGCGAGCTGATCAAGGGACGCCCGGAGGAGCTGCCGGAGAAGGTCTCCGCGATGCTCGGCAAGCTGAAGGACGCCGAGAAGGAGATCGAGAAGTTCCGCGCCGAGAAGGTGCTCCAGGCCGCCGCCGGTCTCGCCGGGTCCGCCAAGGACGTGCGCGGTGTCGCCCTGGTCGCCGGCCAGGTCCCGGACGGCACCACCCCGGACGACCTGCGCAAGCTGGTGCTGGACGTGCGCGGGCGCATCCAGGGCGGCCGGGCCGCCGTGGTCGCCCTGTTCACGGTGAACAACGGCAAGCCGCTCACCGTGATCGCCACCAACGAGGCGGCCCGCGAGCGCGGCCTCAAGGCCGGTGAGCTGGTCCGCACCGCCGCCAAGACCCTCGGCGGCGGCGGTGGCGGCAAGCCGGACGTCGCCCAGGGCGGCGGCCAGAACTCGGCCGCCGTCGGCGAGGCCGTCGACGCCGTCGAGCGCCTCGTCGCCGACACCGCGAAGTAGGCCGGGCCGTCATGCGCAGAGGACGCCGGCTCGCCGTCGACGTCGGGGACGCCCGGATCGGGGTCGCCTCGTGCGACCCCGACGGAATCCTCGCCACCCCGGTGGAGACGGTCCCCGGCCGCGACGTCCCGGCCGCGCACCGCAGGCTGCGGCAACTGGTCGAGGAGTACGAGCCGATCGAGGTCGTTGTCGGGCTCCCCCGCTCCCTCAAGGGGGGCGAGGGCCCGGCGGCGGTCAAGGTGCGCGCGTTCACCCAGGAGCTGGCACGGGGCATCAAGCCGGTGCCGGTCCGGCTGGTCGACGAGCGGATGACCACGGTGACGGCCAGTCAGGGACTGCGCGCCTCGGGCGTGAAGTCCAAGAAGGGCCGCTCCGTGATCGACCAGGCGGCCGCGGTGATCATCCTCCAGCAGGCACTGGAATCCGAACGGGTGTCAGGTGCACCACCCGGTGAGGGCGTCGAAGTGGTCATCTGATCGCAGTGCGGTAACGTTCCGCGCGATGCGGCGGTGTTCGAACAGCCGCCGCACAGCAAGAGGCGGAACGGAAGCCGGTCCTGGAGCCGGGCGACCGTCGGCCTCGCGGCTCTAGGGGATCGATGACTGAGTATGGCCGGGGCCCAGGCACCGAACCGTGGCATCCGGAGGACCCGTTGTACGGGGATGCCGGGTGGGGAGCGCAGGCGGCCCACGCGGGACAGCAGTACCCCTACGGCGGCCAGCCGCAGCACCCGCAGTACCACGGCTGGTCCCAGGACCAGCAGCCGCACTACGGGGGTCAGCAGTACCCCCAGTACGACGGTCAGGGCCAGCACTTCGATCCCCAGCAGACCGGGCAGCACCCGCATCCCCAGCAGCACCAGGGCGGCTGGGACGCCACGGGCACGCACGGCCATGTGCCCTACGCCGCTGATCCGGGCGACCCCTACGGGCAGCACCCTGTCGCCTACGGCGCCGAGCAGCCCGACCTCTACGGCACCGAGGACGCCTACCCGCCGCCCCAGCCGCCCGGCCACCGGCAGCCCCAGGGCGACGACGAGCACCCCCTGCCCCCCGGCGACGACGACGGCGACCCCGAGGCCGACGACACGGCGGTGCCCCCCGAGCGGCGCGGCAAGGGCCGCAAGCCCGTCAAGAGCAAGAAGGGCCGCACCGGCTGCGCCCTGATGGTCGTCGTCCTGGTCTTCGGCGGCGGGCTCGGCGGCGTCGCCTACTTCGGCTACCAGTTCTACAAAGACCGTTTCGCCCCCGCCCCGGACTACGCGGGCAGCGGCAACGGCGAGGCGGTGACGGTCGAGATCCCCAAGGGTGCGGTCGGCGCCGACATCGGCCGCAAGCTGAAGGAGGCCGGCGTCGTTCAGAGCGTCGACGCCTTCGTCTCGGCCCAGCTTGCCAACCCCAACGGCAAGTCCCTCCAGGACGGGGTCTACACCCTCCAGAAGCACATGTCCGCCGCCAGCGCGGTGGAGCTGATGCTCAGCCCGAAGAGCCGTGACAACCTCGTCATTCCCGAAGGCAAGCGCAACATCTGGGTGTACGAGGCGATCGACACCCGCCTGAAGCTCGCCAAGGGCACCACGGCGAAAATCGCCAAGAACGACTGGAAGGACCTTGGCCTGCCCTCCTGGGCGAACAGCAACAAGGGCATCAAGGACCCCCTGGAGGGATTCCTCTTCCCGTCCAGCTACGCGGTGGCGAAGGGCATGAAGCCCAAGGACGTCCTGAAGAGCATGGTCGAGCGCTCGAACGAGCAGTACAAGCAGTACGACCTCGCGGGCAAGGCTCAGGACCTGGGCCTGGACAGTCCGCTCCAGGTGCTCACGGTGGCGAGCCTCGTGCAGGTCGAGGGCAAGTACAAGCACGACTTCGGCAAGGTCGCCCGCGTCGTGTACAACCGCCTCAAGCCGGACAACGTCGAGACGGCCGGCCGACTGGAGTTCGACTCCACGGTCAACTACCTGAAGGGCCAGAGCACCCTGGACGTAGGCTCGGTCGCCGATCTGCGGAAGATCGCCGATCCGTACAACACGTACGACATCAAGGGACTTCCGCCCGGTCCCATCAGCAACCCCGGCAGCGAAGCGATCGAGTCCGCGCTGAACCCCACTCCGGGTCCTTGGTACTACTTCGTCTCGATCAACGAGAACGAGACGGTCTTCGCCGTCACCAACGAGGAGCA
This sequence comes from Streptomyces sp. SID1328, assembly GCF_009865595.1. Lineage (NCBI taxonomy): Bacteria > Bacillati > Actinomycetota > Actinomycetes > Kitasatosporales > Streptomycetaceae > Streptomyces > Streptomyces sp. SID1328. The sequence continues at coordinate 25,776 of NZ_WWKH01000702.1, forward strand.
CAACCGGAACGTGGAGAAGTACCAGGAGGCGCGGAAGCAGGCCGGTAACTGATCCGGCGGGGTGTCGAGCCGGCCGGTCGGAGACCTGCGGTCCGCAAAGCAAGGGACATGTGCAATGACTTCAAGGGCCACCGGCGCCCGCCGGGCCGCCGTGCTCGGCAAGCCCATCGCCCACTCGCTCTCCCCGGTGCTGCACCGGGCGGCCTACGCCGAACTCGGCCTCGACAACTGGTCGTACGACCGGTTCGAGGTCGACGAGGCGGGGCTGGCCGGGTTCTTCGAGGGGCTGGGACCCGAATGGGCCGGACTGTCGTTGACGATGCCGCTCAAGCGGGCCGTGATGCCCCTGCTGGACGAGGTCAGTGAGACGGCGGCCTCCGTGGATGCCGTCAACACGGTGGTGTTCACGGAGGACGGGCGCAAGGTAGGGGACAACACCGACATCCCCGGCATGGTGGCGGCGCTGCGCGAGCACGGGATCGAGGAGGTGGAGTCCGCCGCAGTCCTCGGCGCCGGCGCCACCGCCTCCTCCGCGCTCGCCGCGCTCGCCCGGATCTGCCCGGGCGAGGTCGTGGTGTACGTCCGCAGCGCCGCCCGCGCCGCCGAGATCCGGGAGTGGGGCGAGCGCCTCGACATGGACGTCCGCACCGCCGACTGGGCGGACGCCGCCGAGGCCCTGCACGCGCCCCTGGTGATCGCCACCACCCCCGCCGGCACCGCCGACGCCCTCGCCACCGCCGTACCCGAGCGCCCCACCACCCTCTTCGACGTGCTCTACGACCCCTGGCCCACCGAGCTGGCGGCCCGCTGGTCGATGTTCGGCGGCGCCGTGGTCGGCGGTCTGGACCTGCTGGTCCACCAGGCGGTGCTGCAGGTGGAACGGATGACCGGCCGCACCCCGGCCCCGCTGGAGGCCATGCGCCGGGCGGGCGAACGGGCCCTCGCCGCCCGCTGACCCGCCGCACCCCGCCCCGCACCTGGGTCCCGAAATCCGGACCGAGGCCCGGATACCGGGCCCGGCGTGGGAGGATCGGAGGTGGCGGGCCGGGATCGCGCACCCGGTCGGGCCGCCGCCGTACGCGCGGACACGCGTAAGCGGGGCAGTACCGGGCGCGAAATCTGAGGAGCACCGTTGAGCAGGCTGCGTTGGCTGACCGCGGGGGAGTCCCACGGTCCCGCACTCGTCGCGACGCTGGAGGGACTTCCCGCCGGCGTGCCGATCACCACGGAGATGGTGGCGGATCATCTCGCGCGGCGGCGGCTCGGCTATGGGCGTGGCGCGCGGATGAAGTTCGAGCGTGACGAGGTCACGTTCCTCGGCGGTGTGCGGCACGGGTTCACGCTCGGCTCCCCGGTGGCGGTCATGGTGGGCAACACCGAGTGGCCGAAGTGGGAGCAGGTCATGTCGGCCGACCCGGTGGACGAGGAGGTGCTGGCCGGCCTCGCGCGCAACGCCCCGCTGACCCGCCCGCGCCCCGGCCACGCGGACCTCGCCGGCATGCAGAAGTACGGCTTCGACGAGGCCCGGCCGATCCTGGAGCGGGCCTCCGCGCGGGAGACGGCGGCGCGGGTCGCGCTCGGCGCGGTCGCCAGGTCGTACCTGAAGGAGACCGCCGGGATCGAGATCGTCAGCCACGTCGTGGAACTGGCCGCCGCGAAGGCGCCGTACGGCGTGTACCCGACCCCGGCCGACGTCGAGCGGCTCGACGAGGACCCGGTGCGCTGCCTGGACGCGGACGCCTCCAAGGCGATGGTCGCGGAGATCGACCAGGCCCACAAGGACGGCGACACCCTCGGCGGCGTGGTCGAGGTGCTGGCGTACGGCGTCCCGGTCGGCCTCGGCTCGCACGTGCACTGGGACCGCAGGCTGGACGCCCGGCTCGCGGCCGCTCTCATGGGCATCCAGGCGATCAAGGGCGTCGAGGTCGGCGACGGCTTCGACCTGGCCCGCGTGCCCGGCTCGAAGGCGCACGACGAGATCCTCAGCACCCCCGAGGGCATCAAGCGCGCCACCGGCCGCTCCGGCGGCACCGAGGGCGGCCTGACCACCGGTGAGCTGCTGCGGGTGCGCGCGGCGATGAAGCCGATCGCCACCGTGCCGCGGGCGCTGGCCACGGTCGACGTCGCCACCGGCGAGGCCGCGCAGGCCCACCACCAGCGCTCCGACGTGTGCGCGGTCCCGGCCGCCGGCATCGTGGCCGAGGCGATGGTGGCCCTGGTCCTCGCGGACGCGGTCGCGGAGAAGTTCGGCGGCGACAGCGTGGCCGAGACCCGGCGCAACGTCCGCTCCTACCTCGACAACCTGGCGATCGGATGAGCGCCGTGCCCGTGGTCGTCCTGGTGGGCCCGATGGGCGTGGGCAAGTCCACCGTCGGACGGCTGCTGGCCGACCGGCTGGGCGTCGCGTTCCGGGACACCGACGACGACATCGTGGCCGCCCAGGGCCGCACCATCGCCGAGATCTTCGTGGACGACGGCGAGGACGCCTTCCGCGCGCTGGAGAAGCGCGCGGTGGCCGAGGCGGTCGCCGGGCACGCGGGCGTCCTCGCGCTGGGCGGCGGCGCCGTCCTCGACGCGGACACCCGGGCGCTGCTGACCGCGCAGCGGGTGGTCTACCTCTCGATGGACGTCGAGGAGGCCGTGCGCCGCACCGGGCTGAACGCCGCCCGCCCGCTGCTCGCCGTCAACCCGCGCCAGCAGTGGCGCGCGCTGATGGAGGCCCGCCGCCATCTGTACGAAGAGGTCGCCACCGCCGTCGTGCCGACCGACGGACGCGGTCCCGAGGACGTCGCCCGAGCCGTCCTGGACGCACTGGAGTTGAAGGAAGCATGAGCGAGGCAGTCACCCGCATCCAGATCGCCGGCACGGCGGGCACCGACCCCTACGAGGTCCTGGTGGGCCGCCAGTTGCTGGGCGAGCTGGCCGGACTGATCGGCCAGAAGGCCAAGCGGGTCGCCGTCATCCACCCCGAGGCGCTCGCCGAGACCGGCGACGCGCTCCGTGCCGACCTGGCGGAGCAGGGGTACGAGGCGGTCGCCATCCAGGTGCCCAACGCCGAGGAGGCGAAGACCGCCGAGGTCGCCGCCTACTGCTGGAAGGCCCTTGGCCAGTCCGGCTTCACCCGTACCGACGTGGTCGTGGGCGTCGGCGGCGGCGCCACCACCGACCTCGCCGGCTTCGTCGCGGCGACCTGGCTGCGCGGGGTGCGCTGGATCGCCGTACCCACCACCGTGCTGGCCATGGTGGACGCGGCGGTCGGCGGCAAGACCGGCATCAACACCGCCGAGGGCAAGAACCTCGTCGGCGCCTTCCACCCCCCGGCCGGCGTCCTGTGCGACCTGGCCGCGCTGGACTCCCTCCCGGTGCACGACTACGTCTCCGGGCTCGCGGAGGTCATCAAGGCCGGCTTCATCGCCGACCCGGTGATCCTCGACCTGATCGAGTCCGACCCGGAGGCCGCCCGTACCCCGGCAGGACCGCACACCGCCGAGCTGATCGAGCGGTCGATCCGGGTCAAGGCCGACGTGGTCTCCTCCGACCTCAAGGAGACCGGCCGCCGGGAGATCCTCAACTACGGCCACACGCTCGGGCACGCCATCGAGAAGAACGAGCGGTACAAGTGGCGGCACGGCGCGGCCGTCGCCGTCGGCATGCACTTCGCCGCTGAACTCGGCCGTCTGGCAGGCCGGTTGGACGACGCGACCGCCGACCGGCACCGCGCGGTCCTGGAGTCCGTCGGCCTGCCCCTGCACTACCGCTACGACCAGTGGCCCAAGCTGGTGGAGGCGATGAAGGTCGACAAGAAGTCCCGCGGCGACCTGCTCCGCTTCATCGTGCTGGACGGCCTCGCCCGGCCGACCGTGCTGGAGGGCCCCGACCCGGCCGTGCTCCTCGCCGCCTACGGCGAGGTCGGCCAGTAGGTCCCGTACCGCCCGGTGTGCCCCGATTCCCCACGAGGGGCGGGCACTTCGCACCGCCCCCGGCCGTTTCACCGAATGACGGCCGGGGGCGGTACCGTTCGGTAGGGTGCGGACTCCGTACCCGCCTTCCGGCGCCTAGCGTGTGTACGAGATGGAGTGGCAACGGATGCAGCACGCAGTGGGATCTCCGCTGCCGCCGCCCCACCAGCAGGGGCACGGGCCGCACACCACCTGGGCACCGGCCGCGGGGGCGCCACAGGGTCCCGGCGTCCCGCCACCCGGATTCGCGGGTCCCGTACCGCCCGCGCCGCTCACGCCACCGGTTCCGCCCTCGCAGGCCCCGGCTCCGCAGCACCCCGCCCCCCGGCACCCGGTGTCCCCGCCGCCCGCGCCCGACGTCTCCGGGCATGTCACGCTGCCGCCCGGCGGCCCCGTCGGCGTTCCCGCGGCGCCGCCCCACATGACCGCGCCCGACCCCTCGGGCACCACACTCGCCGTGCTGCTGATCGGTCCGGCGGGCGCGGGCAAGACCAGCGTGGCCAAGTACTGGGCCGACCACCGCCGGGTGCCCACCGCCCACATCAGCCTGGACGACGTCCGCGAGTGGGTCCGCTCCGGCTTCGCCGACCCGCAGACCGGGTGGAACGACCACTCCGAGGCCCAGTACCGCCTGGCCCGCCGCACCTGCGGCTTCGCCGCCCGCAACTTCCTGGCCAACGGGATCTCCTGCATCCTCGACGACGCGGTCTTCCCGGACCGTCCCGTGGTGGGGCTCGGCGGCTGGAAGCGCCATGTGGGCCCCGGCCTGCTCCCGGTGGTGCTGCTGCCGGGGCTGGACATCGTCCTGGAGCGCAACGCCGAGCGCTCGGGCAACCGCCGCCTCACCGACGAGGAGGTGGCCCGCATCCACGGCCGCATGGCCGGCTGGTACGGCTCCGGGCTGCCCATCATCGACAACTCCCAGCTGGACGTCCCCGGCACCGCACGGGTCCTCGACGAGGTGCTGGCCCGCGCGATCGCCAGCCCGCCGAACTGGTAGGGGCACCGGCCGCACCCCACTCGGCCCCTGCCAACCGGCACAAACCGGGCACAACTTCTACGCTCGTCTCATGTCAGAGGTGTACGCGACCCGCCGATCCCGGCTGAGGGAACGCTGCAACGCGGCCGGTACCGCGGCAGCGCTCATCTCCCGCCCCGCCAATGTGCGCTACCTGGCGGGCGCCGCGCCCCAGGGCGCCGTCCTGCTGCTCGGCAGGGACCAGGACCAGTTGGTGTGCCCCGTCCCGCCGGAGGACCGGCCCGCGGACGGGCGCCCCGACGAGTCCCTGGTCCTGCACATCCTGTCCGCGCCCGGCCGCGACCCGGCCGTGGCCGCCGCGGACCTGGCCGGGAGCCAGGGCAGTGAGGCCCTCGCCGTGGAGGAGCACCACCTCACCGTCGCCCGGTACCGGGCCCTGGACGCCGTGGCGCCCAAGGTGCGCCTCGCCGGGCTCGGTACGGCCGTGGAGCAGCTCAGGCTGATCAAGGACGAGGAGGAGATCTCCTGTCTGCGCATCGGCGCCGAGATCGCCGACCAGGCCCTCGGCGAGCTGCTGGAGTCCATCCTGGTCGGCCGCACCGAGCGCCACCTCGCGCTGGAGCTGGAGCGCCGGCTGGTCGACCACGGCGCCGAGGGGCCCGCCTTCCCGACCTCCGTCGCCACCGGCCCCAACTCCGGCCGCGCGGGCCACCGTCCCACCGACCGCCGGGTGGAGGAGGGCGACTTCCTCTCCGTCTGCCTGGGCGCCGCCTACCGCGGTTACCGGTGCGAGATCGGCCGGACCTTCGTGATCGGCACCTCGCCGGCCGACTGGCAGGTCGAGCTGTACGACCTGGTCTTCGCCGCCCAACGGGCCGGTCGCGAGGCCCTCGTACCCGGTGCCGCCTGCCGTGACGTGGACCGTGCCGCGCGCCAGGTGCTGGACTCGGCCGGGCACGGCGCGGCCCTCCAGGCGGCCACCGGACACGGGGTCGGCCTCGAAATCGACGAGGACCCGCAGCTCGCCCCCGCGGCCATGGGTAAACTTGACGCTTGCGTGCCGGTCACCGTCGAGCCGGGGGTCCACCTTCCGGGCCGGGGCGGAGTCCGGATCGATGACACGCTCGTCGTCCGCCCCGAGGCGGACGGCGGACCCGAGCTACTCACCATCACGACCAAGGAACTGCTCGCCCTGTAGACAGGTGCGTGCGCCGGGGTCGTACGTCAGTCCAGGAGATTCCGCAACCGTGGCTTCCACGAACGACCTCAAGAACGGCATGGTGCTCAAGCTCGACGGGGGCCAGCTTTGGTCCGTCGTCGAGTTCCAGCACGTCAAGCCCGGTAAGGGCCCGGCCTTCGTGCGCACCAAGCTCAAGAACGTCCTCTCCGGCAAGGTGGTCGACAAGACCTTCAACGCCGGTGTCAAGGTCGAGACGGCCACCGTCGACAAGCGCGACATGCAGTACTCGTACAAGGACGGCGAGTACTTCGTCTTCATGGACATGGAGACGTACGACCAGCTCCACATCGACCCGAAGGCCGTCGGTGACGCCGCGAACTTCCTGATCGAGGGCTTCACCGCCGTCGTCGCCCAGCACGAGGGCGAGGTGCTCTTCGTGGAGCTGCCGGCCGCCGTCGAGCTGGTCATCCAGGAGACCGAGCCGGGCGTCCAGGGCGACCGCTCCACCGGTGGCACCAAGCCCGCCACCCTGGAGACCGGCCACCAGATCCAGGTCCCGCTCTTCATCACCACCGGCGAGAAGATCAAGGTCGACACCCGCACGAGCGACTACCTCGGCCGGGTGAACAGCTAACCGTGGCCGCCCGCAACACGGCTCGCAAGCGCGCCTTCCAGATCCTCTTCGAGGGTGACCAGCGCGGCACCGACGTCATCACGGTCCTCGCCGACTGGGTCCGGCTCTCCCGGAGCGACACCCGGCAGCCGCCCGTCAGCGAGTACACCATGCAGCTCGTCGAGGGGTACGCCGAGCGCGCCCGCCGTATCGACGACCTGATCGCGCAGTACGCGGTGGGCTGGACGCTCGACCGCATGCCGGTCGTCGACCGCAACCTGCTGCGCCTCGGCGCGTACGAGCTGATCTGGGAGGACGAGACCCCGGACGCGGTCGTCCTCGACGAGATGGTGCAGCTCGCGAAGGAGTTCTCGACGGACGAGTCGCCGGCCTTCGTGAACGGCCTCCTGGGCCGCTTCAAGGAGTTGAAGCCGAGCCTGCGGCGCGAGTAGTTTTCGCCGGAGCGCGCCGCAGGGGCGCGGAGGGACTGCGTGTGCCGGCCCGTTCGGGCTGGTCGCGCGGTTCCCCGCGCCCCTTTGGGTTTCTCCGCGCCTGCCAGCCGAAAAGGCCGCCGGGGTGGCAGGGAAGGTCTCCCCGCCACCCCGGCGGCACGTTTCTGCTGCTGAACCCCGCGGAGCGGTCAGCTGTCCTCGTGGGCGACCGCGCGGCGCGCGTCCGCGTCCAGGACGCCCCAGCTGATGAGCTGCTCGGTGAGGACCGAGGGGGACTGGTCGTAGATGACGGCGAGGGTCCGCAGGTCGTCCTGGCGGATCGACAGCACCTTGCCGTTGTAGTCACCGCGCTGGGACTGGATCGTCGCCGCGTACCGCTGGAGGGGGCCCGCCTTCTCGGCCGGCACGGTGGCCAGCCGCTCCAGGTCCAGGACCAGCTTCGGCGGCGGCTCGGCGGCCCCGCCAGGCGTGGTTCCCGGCAGCAGCTCCTGCACCGGAACGCCGTAGAAATCGGCCAGCTCGGCCAGGCGCTGTACGGTCACGGCACGGTCGCCGCGCTCGTAGGAACCGACCACCACGGCCTTCCAGCGCCCCTGGGACTTCTCCTCGACACCGTGGAGGGAAAGGCCCTGCTGGGTGCGGATGGCCCGGAGCTTGGCCCCGAGCTGTTTGGCGTATTCGCTGGACATATAGCTCCCCGGACACTGTGTAGACGCGGGCGGCAGGTGATCCCACCGCGCGGCTGGTAACTCACTGTGAGGTTACGCAGCGTGATTCTCCTGCGTCAAGCCGAATGGTCCACACCGACTCTTCCGTGGTAGTGGCCGCCCATTGCGCCAAGTGGGTGAAGAAGCCGCTCCGGCGACCTGCTAGGGTGGTTGGCGCAAATCCGACGTCCTTTAAAGTCCGTCCCGTGAGGCGGAGAAGGAGGTCCGTTTCGTATGGACACGCACGCCAATCCGCTGAACTCCGATGCCCGGCCCGTACTCGAAGGCCCGGACATCGCCCGCGTTCTGACCCGCATCGCCCACGAGATCGTCGAACGCGCCAAGGGCGCCGACGACGTGGTGCTCCTCGGCATCCCCACACGAGGCGTCTTCCTCGCCCAGCGGCTCGCCGTCAAGCTGGAGCAGGTCACCGGCCGGAAGATCCCCGTCGGCTCGCTCGACATCACGATGTACCGCGACGACCTGCGCATGCACCCCCCGCGCGCCCTCGCCCGCACCGAGATCCCCGCTGAGGGCGTCGACGGCCGCCTGGTGGTACTCGTCGACGACGTGCTCTTCTCCGGCCGCACCATCCGCGCCGCCCTCGACGCCCTGAACGACATCGGGCGCCCCCGCGCGGTGCAGCTCGCCGTCCTCGTCGACCGCGGACACCGGGAACTCCCGATCCGCGCCGACTACGTCGGCAAGAACCTCCCCACGTCGCTGCGGGAGACGGTCAAGGTCCAGCTCGCCGAGGAGGACGGACGGGACACCGTGCTGCTCGGTGCCAAGTCTGCCGACCAGTAGCGCTTCCGGGTGCCCGGCCGCTTCGGCGCGCCCCGACGCACCCCGGCCCGCCCGAAACCTCCCGTATTAACTGCCTTACGGAGCCTGACAGATGCAGCGTCATCTCATCTCGGCCGCCGACCTCACCCGCGACGACGCCGTCCTGATCCTCGACACCGCCGAGGAGATGGCCCGGGTCGCGGACCGGCCGATCAAGAAACTGCCGGCCCTGCGCGGCCGTACGGTCTGCAACCTCTTCTTCGAGGACTCGACCCGCACCCGGATCTCGTTCGAGGCCGCCGAGAAGCGCCTCTCCGCCGACGTCATCAACTTCGCGGCCAAGGGCTCCAGCGTCTCCAAGGGCGAGTCCCTCAAGGACACCGCCCAGACGCTGGAGGCGATGGGCGTGGACGCCGTCGTCATCCGGCACAGCGCCTCCGGCGCCCCCTACCGCCTCGCCAACTCCGGCTGGATCGACGCCCCGGTCATCAACGCCGGCGACGGCACCCACCAGCACCCCACCCAGGCCCTGCTGGACGCCTTCACCATGCGCCGCCGCCTCATCGGCGCCGACGCCGGCCTCGGCCGGGACCTCGACGGCAAGCGCGTCACCCTCGTCGGCGACGTCCTGCACAGCCGGGTCGCCCGCTCCAACGTGGACCTGCTGCACACCCTGGGCGCCGAGGTCACCCTGGTCGCGCCGCCCACCCTGCTGCCGGTCGGCGTGGAGACCTGGCCCTGCGAGGTCTCCTACGACCTCGACTCCACGCTGCCCAAGTCCGACGCGGTGATGATGCTCCGCGTCCAGCGCGAGCGGATGAACGCCGCGTTCTTCCCCACCGAGCGCGAGTACTCCCGCCGCTACGGCCTCGACGGCGACCGCATGGCCAAGCTGCCGGAGCACGCCATCGTGATGCACCCCGGCCCGATGGTCCGGGGCATGGAGATCACCGCCGAGGTCGCCGACTCCGACCGCTGCACGGTCGTGGAGCAGGTGGCCAACGGCGTCTCCATCCGCATGGCCGTCCTCTACCTGCTGCTCGGCGGCAACGAGCCCGCCGGCACCGCCCACCTTCGTACCGAGGAGAAGTAAGACCCATGAGCAAGATCCTGATCCGTGGTGCGAAGGTGCTCGGGGGCGAGCCGCAGGACGTACTGATCGACGGCGAGCTGATCGCGGCGGTCGGCACCGGGCTGAGTGCCGAGGGCGCCGAGGTGGTCGAGGCCGACGGCAAGGTGCTGCTGCCGGGCCTGGTCGACCTGCACACCCATCTGCGCGAGCCGGGCCGCGAGGACTCCGAGACCGTGCTCACCGGCACCCGCGCCGCCGCCTCCGGGGGCTTCACCGCCGTCTTCGCCATGGCCAACACCTTCCCGGTCGCCGACACCGCCGGCGTGGTCGAGCAGGTCTGGCGGCTCGGCAAGGAGTCCGGCTACTGCGACGTACGCCCCATCGGCGCCGTCACCGTGGGCCTGGAGGGCAAGAAGCTGGCCGAGCTGGGCGCCATGAACGACTCGGCCGCCCAGGTCAGCGTCTTCTCCGACGACGGCAAGTGCGTGGACGACGCGGTGATCATGCGCCGCGCCCTGGAGTACGTGAAGGCGTTCGGCGGGGTCGTCGCCCAGCACGCCCAGGAGCCGCGGCTCACCGAGGGCGCCCAGATGAACGAGGGCGTCGTCTCCGCCGAGCTGGGCCTGGGCGGCTGGCCGGCCGTCGCCGAGGAGTCGATCATCGCGCGGGACGTACTGCTCGCCGAGCACGTCGGCTCCCGCCTGCACATCTGCCACCTCTCCACGGCCGGCTCGGTGGAGATCATCCGCTGGGCCAAGTCCCGCGGCATCGACGTCACCGCCGAGGTGTGCCCGCACCACCTGCTCCTGACCGAGGAAATGGTGCGCACCTACAACCCCGCCTACAAGGTCAACCCGCCGCTGCGCACCGAGCGCGATGTGCGCGCCCTGCGCGAGGCGCTGGCCGACGGCACGATCGACATCGTCGCCACCGACCACGCCCCGCACCCGCACGAGGACAAGGACTGCGAGTGGGCCGCGGCGGCCATGGGCATGGTCGGCCTGGAGACCGCGCTGTCCGTGGTGCAGGAGACCATGGTGGAGACCGGCCTGCTGGACTGGGCCGCGGTCGCCGACCGGATGTCCTTCACCCCGGCCCGGATCGGCAACGCCACCGGCCACGGCCGCCCGGTCGCCGCGGGCGAGCCCGCCAACCTCACCCTCGTGGACACGGCCTACCGTGGACAGGTGGACCCCGCGCGCTTCGCCTCGCGCAGCCGCAACACCCCCTACGAGGGCCGCGAGCTGCCGGGCCGTGTCACCCACACCTGGCTGCGGGGCAAGGCCACGCTCATGGACGGGAAGCTCACGTGACACCTGCAACTCAGCTCGCCGTATCGCTCGCCGCCGGGCTGGCGGACGAGAAGAAGTCGGCCGCGGTGACCGACTGGGCCGCCCGCCTGGGCTGGCTCGTCGGCCTGGCCCTCTTCGTCGCCCTCGTCTACTGGCTGATGCGCGAGGGCTGGAAGTGGCGCGGCACCCTCCAGAGCGACCTGCCCGAACTCCCCGAGGTGCCGGACGACCTCGGCGCCGGGAAACTTTCCATGAGCGGCCGCTACCACGGCTCCACCACCGCCGGCCAGTGGCTGGACCGGATCGTGGCCCACGGCCTGGGCTCCCGCAGCCGGGCCGAGCTGACCCTCACCGACGCGGGGCTGGCCGTCGAGCGCCCCGGCGCCACCGACTTCTTCATCCCCGCCGGAGCGCTGCGCGGCGCCCGGCTCGACAAGGGCATCGCGGGCAAGGTCCTCACCGAGGGCGGACTGCTCGTGGTGACCTGGGCGCACGGCGAGAAGCTGATCGACTCCGGCTTCCGCTCCGACCACGCGGCCGAACACACCACCTGGGTCGACACCCTGAACCAGATGACCAACCACACGGAAGGCGCACGATGACGACCTCCACCAGGGGAGCCGCCAGGACTCCCGCCGTACTCGTCCTGGAGGACGGCCGTACCTTCCGCGGCCGCGCCTACGGGGCCGTGGGGGAGACCTTCGGCGAGGCCGTGTTCTCCACCGGCATGACCGGCTACCAGGAGACCCTGACCGACCCCTCCTACGACCGCCAGATCGTCGTCGCCACCGCCCCCCAGATCGGCAACACCGGCTGGAACGACGAGGACGACGAGTCCGGCCGCATCTGGGTCTCCGGCTACGTGGTGCGCGACCCCGCGCGCGTGCCGTCCAACTGGCGCTCCCGGCGCTCCCTGGACGACGAGCTGACCGCCCAGGGCGTCGTCGGCATCAGCGGCATCGACACCCGCGCCCTCACCCGTCACCTGCGCGAGCGCGGCTCCATGCGCGCCGGCATCTTCTCCGGCGAGGCGCTCGCCCCCGACGCCGAACTGGTGCAGCGGGTGCAGGCCCAGCCGCACATGAAGGGCGCGAGCCTCTACGAGGAGGTCGCCACCAAGGAGGCGTACGTCGTCCCCGCGGTCGGCGAGAAGAAGTTCACCGTCGCCGCGATCGACCTCGGCATCAAGGGCATGACCCCGCAGCGGATGGCCGAGCGCGGCATCGAGGTCCACGTGCTCCCGGCGACCGCCACGGCCGAGGACGTCTACGCCGTGGAGCCCGACGGGGTGTTCTTCTCCAACGGCCCCGGCGACCCGGCCACGGCCGACGGCCCGGTGGCCCTGATGACCGCCGTGCTGGAGCGGAAGACCCCGCTGTTCGGCATCTGCTTCGGCAACCAGATCCTCGGCCGCGCCCTCGGCTTCGGCACCTACAAGCTGAAGTACGGCCACCGCGGCATCAACCAGCCGGTCCAGGACCGCACCACCGGCAAGGTGGAGGTCACCGCGCACAACCACGGCTTCGCCGTCGACGCGCCGCTGGACAAGGTCAGCGAGACGAAGTTCGGCCGCGCCGAGGTCTCCCACGTCTGCCTGAACGACGACGTGGTGGAGGGCCTCCAGCTCCTCGATCAGCCGGCCTTCTCCGTCCAGTACCACCCCGAGGCGGCGGCCGGTCCGCACGACGCCGCCTACCTGTTCGACCGCTTCACGTCTTTGATGAGCACCGTCCGGGAGGGCCAGCGTGCCTAAGCGCTCCGACATCCAGTCCGTCCTGGTCATCGGCTCCGGCCCGATCGTCATCGGTCAGGCCGCCGAGTTCGACTACTCCGGCACCCAGGCGTGCCGCGTGCTCAAGGCCGAGGGCCTGCGCGTGATCCTGGTCAACTCCAACCCGGCGACGATCATGACCGACCCGGAGATCGCCGACGCCACCTACGTCGAGCCGATCACCCCCGAGTTCGTCGAGAAGATCATCGCCAAGGAGCGCCCCGACGCCCTCCTGCCCACCCTGGGCGGCCAGACGGCCCTGAACACCGCCATCTCGCTGCACGACAGCGGGGTGCTGGAGAAGTACGGCGTCGAACTGATCGGCGCCCGGCCCGAGGCGATCCACAAGGGCGAGGACCGCGACCTCTTCAAGGGCGTCGTGGAGGAGGTCCGCAAGAAGACCGGCCACGGCGAGTCCGCCCGCTCGGTCATCTGCCACACCATGGACGACGTCCTCCGCGGCGTCGACACGCTCGGCGGCTACCCCGTCGTCGTCCGCCCCTCCTTCACCATGGGCGGCGCCGGCTCCGGCTTCGCCCACGACGAGGACGAGCTGCGCCGCATCGCCGGCCAGGGCCTCACGCTCTCCCCGACCACCGAGGTGCTCTTGGAGGAGTCCATCCTCGGCTGGAAGGAGTACGAGCTGGAGCTGATGCGCGACAAGAACGACAACGTCGTGGTCGTCTGCTCCATCGAGAACTTCGACCCGATGGGCGTGCACACCGGCGACTCGATCACCGTCGCCCCCGCGATGACGCTGACCGACCGCGAGTACCAGCTGCTGCGCGACGTCGGCATCGCCATCATCCGCGAGGTCGGCGTGGACACCGGCGGCTGCAACATCCAGTTCGCCGTCAACCCCGAGGACGGCCGGGTCATCGTCATCGAGATGAACCCGCGCGTCTCGCGGTCCTCCGCGCTCGCCTCCAAGGCCACCGGCTTCCCGATCGCCAAGATCGCCGCCAAGCTGGCCGTCGGCTACACGCTGGACGAGATCCCGAACGACATCACGCGGGAGACCCCGGCCTCCTTCGAGCCCACGCTCGACTACGTCGTCGTCAAGGCCCCCCGGTTCGCCTTCGAGAAATTCCCGCAGGCCGACTCCACGCTGACCACCACGATGAAGTCGGTCGGCGAGGCCATGGCCATCGGCCGCAACTTCACCGAGGCGTTCCAGAAGGCGCTGCGCTCGCTGGAGAAGAAGGGCAGCCAGTTCACCTTCACCGGTGACCCCGGCGACAAGAAGGCCCTCCTCGAAGAGGCGGTACGCCCCACCGACGGCCGGATCAACACCGTCATGCAGGCGATCCGCGCGGGTGCCACCCCGGAGGAGATCTTCGAGTACACGAAGATCGACCCCTGGTTCGTGGACCAGCTCTTCCTCATCAAGGAGACCGCGGACGAGCTGGCCGAGGCGCCCGAGCTGACCGCCGAGCTGCTCGCCGAGGCCAAGCGGCACGGCTTCTCCGACCTCCAGATCGGTGAGATCCGGGGCCTGCGCGAGGACGTCGTCCGCGAGGTCCGGCATGTGCTCGGCATCCGCCCGGTCTACAAGACGGTCGACACCTGCGCCGCCGAGTTCGCCGCCAGGACGCCGTACTTCTACTCCTCCTACGACGAGGAGAGCGAGGTCGCGCCGCGCGAGAAGCCCGCCGTGATCATCCTGGGCTCCGGGCCCAACCGCATCGGCCAGGGCATCGAGTTCGACTACTCCTGCGTCCACGCCTCCTTCGCGCTCTCCGACGCCGGGTACGAGACGGTGATGGTCAACTGCAACCCGGAGACCGTCTCCACCGACTACGACACCTCCGACCGGCTCTACTTCGAGCCGCTCACCCTGGAGGACGTGCTGGAGATCGTGCACGCGGAGTCCCTCGCCGGCCCCGTCGCCGGTGTGGTCGTGCAGCTCGGCGGGCAGACCCCGCTGGGCCTCGCGCAGGCGCTGAAGGACAACGGCGTGCCGGTCGTCGGCACCCCGCCCGAGGCCATCCACGCCGCCGAGGACCGGGGCGCCTTCGGCCGCGTGCTCGCCGAGGCCGGCCTGCCCGCCCCCAAGCACGGCACCGCCACCACCTTCGCCGAGGCCAAGGCCATCGCGGACGAGATCGGCTACCCGGTCCTGGTCCGCCCCTCCTACGTCCTCGGCGGGCGCGGCATGGAGATCGTGTACGAGGAGGAGCGGCTCTCCGCGTACATCGAGGAGTCCACCGAGATCAGCCCGTCCCGGCCGGTCCTCGTGGACCGCTTCCTGGACGACGCCATCGAGATCGACGTCGACGCCCTGTACGACGGCGAGGAGCTGTACCTCGGCGGCGTCATGGAGCACATCGAGGAGGCCGGCATCCACTCCGGCGACTCGGCGTGCGCCCTGCCCCCCATCACGCTGGGCGGCTTCGACATCAAGCGGCTGCGCGCCTCCACCGAGGCCATCGCCAAGGGTGTCGGCGTCCGCGGACTGATCAACATCCAGTTCGCCATGTCGGGCGACATCCTCTACGTCCTGGAGGCCAACCCGCGCGCCTCCCGCACGGTCCCGTTCACCTCCAAGGCGACCGCCGTCCCGCTCGCCAAGGCCGCCGCCCGCATCTCGCTGGGCACGACCATCGCCGAGCTGCGCGCCGAGGGCCTGCTGCCCGCCACCGGCGACGGCGGCGAACTCCCGCTGGACGCGCCGATCTCCGTCAAGGAGGCCGTGATGCCCTGGTCCCGCTTCCGGGACATCCAGGGCCGCGGCGTGGACACCGTGCTCGGCCCGGAGATGCGCTCCACCGGCGAGGTCATGGGCATCGACTCCGTCTTCGGCACGGCGTACGCCAAGTCGCAGGCGGGCGCGTACGGCCCGCTGCCCACCAAGGGCCGCGCGTTCATCTCGGTCGCCAACCGCGACAAGCGCTCGATGATTTTCCCGGCCCGCGAGCTGGTCGCGCACGGCTTCGAGCTGCTGGCCACCTCCGGCACCGCCGAGGTCCTCAAGCGCAACGGCATCAACGCCACCGTCGTGCGCAAGCAGTCCGAGGGCGCCGGCCCGAACGGCGAGCGGACCATCGTCCAGCTCATCCACGACGGCGAGGTCGACCTCATCGTCAACACGCCCTACGGCACCGGCGGCCGCCTCGACGGCTACGACATCCGTACGGCGGCCGTGGCCCGCTCGGTGCCCTGCCTGACGACCGTCCAGGCGCTCGCCGCCGCCGTCCAGGGCATCGACGCCCTCGGCCGCGGGGAAGTGGGTGTCCGCTCCCTGCAGGAGCACGCGGAACATCTGAACGCGGCCCGCGACTAGCCGCGCCGAGGGGGACACCGGAAACGGTGTCCCCCTCTTCATGAGCCACGCCCGCCCCCGCCTTCGAGGACTTTCCCATGTACAAGCTGTTCTTCCGGCTGATCTTCCAGCGGATGGACCCGGAACAGGCCCACCACCTCGCCTTCCGCTGGATTCGTCTGCTCGCCCGCATCCCGGTCCTGCGCACCTTCGCCGCCGCCGCGCTGGCCCCCCGGCACGAGGAACTGCGCACCGAGGCCCTCGGCCTGCGCATGCACGGCCCCTTCGGACTCGCCGCCGGCTTCGACAAGAACGCCGTCGGCATCGACGGACTCTCCATGCTCGGCTTCGACCACGTCGAGATCGGCACCGTCACCGGCGAGGCCCAGCCCGGCAACCCGAAGAAGCGGCTGTTCCGGCTGGTCGCCGACCGCGCCCTGATCAACCGCATGGGCTTCAACAACGAGGGCTCCCTCGCCGTGGCCGCCCGCCTCGCCTCCCGGCGCCCGGTGTTCCGTACGGTCGTCGGCGTCAACATCGGCAAGACCAAGGCCGTCCCCGAGGCGGACGCGGTCGCCGACTACGTGAAGTCCGCCGAGCGGCTCGCCCCGCACGCCGACTACCTTGTGGTCAACGTCTCCTCCCCGAACACCCCCGGCCTGCGCAACCTCCAGGCCACCGAGGCGCTGCGCCCGCTGCTCGGCGCCGTGCGCGAGGCCGCCGACCGCGCCACCGGCGACCGCCGCGTGCCGCTCCTGGTGAAGATCGCCCCCGACCTGGCGGACGAGGACGTCGACGCCGTCGCCGACCTCGCCGTGGAACTCGGCCTGGACGGCATCATCGCCACCAACACCACCATCGCCCGCGAGGGCCTCGGCCTGCGCTCCGCGCCCTCGGTGGTCAAGGAGACCGGCGGCCTGTCCGGCGCCCCGCTCAAGGCACGCTCCCTTCAGGTGCTGCGCCGCCTGTACGCGCGCGTGGGCGACCGCATCACCCTGGTGGGCGTCGGCGGCGTCGAGACCGCGGAGGACGCCTGGCAGCGCATCCTGGCCGGCGCCACCCTGGTCCAGGGCTACAGCGCCTTCGTCTACGAGGGCCCCTTCTGGACCCGCGCCGTGCACAAGGGCCTCGCCGCCCGGCTCAAGGCCAGCCCGTACGCCACCCTCGCCGACGCGGTCGGCGCCGACGTCAGGAACCCCGCATGACCGAGTCCTTCGGTACCCGTCTGCGCCGTGCCATGGACGAGCGCGGCCCGCTGTGCGTCGGCATCGACCCGCACGCCTCGCTGCTCGCCGACTGGGGCCTGAACGACGACGTGGCCGGCCTGGAGCGGTTCGGCCGCACGGTCGTGGAGGCCGTCGCCGACCGGGTCGCCGTCGTCAAGCCGCAGAGCGCGTTCTTCGAGCGGTTCGGCTCGCGCGGTGTCGCCGTCCTGGAGCGCGTCGTCGAGGAGACCCGCGCGGCGGGCGCCCTGGTCGTGATGGACGCCAAGCGCGGCGACATCGGCTCCACCATGGCCGGGTACGCGGAAGCGTTCCTGCACAAGGACGCCCCGCTGTTCTCGGACGCCCTCACCGTCTCCCCGTACCTCGGCTACGGCTCGCTCGCCCCGGCGGTCGAGCTGGCCCGCGAGAGCGGCACCGGGCTGTTCGTGCTCGCGCTGACCTCCAACCCGGAGGGTCCCGAGGTGCAGCACGCGGTCCGCGCGGACGGGCGCAGTGTCGCCGCGACCGTATTGGCCCACCTCGCCGCCGAGAACGCGGGCGCCGAGCCGCTGGGCTCCTTCGGCGCGGTCGTGGGCGCCACGGTGGGCGACCTGTCGTCCTACGACCTCGCCATCAACGGCCCGCTGCTCGCCCCCGGCGTCGGCGCCCAGGGCGCCACGCCGGCGGACCTCCCGGCGGTGTTCGGGAGCGCGGTGGGCAATGTGGTGCCGAACGTCAGCCGGGGCGTGCTGCGGCACGGCCCCGGCATCGCGTCGCTGCGGGCGGCCACGGCGGCCTTCGCGGACGAGATCCGGGCCGCCGTCGCGGGCTCCTGAGCACCGCGGACGGGCTCGGCCGGGGGTCCGAGAGGCGAATACATCCGCGAATCGTGGGCAGTATGCCGGAAAAGTCCGTCCTCACGGAGGCTGACCAGGACTTTTCCGCTGTTCTCGCTGACTCCGGCGAACATGCCCGCTAGTCTCCGAGCAGTGAGAGCGGGCGAGCGTGTTGCTCGTGGCTCCCCAGGTGTGGGGCGACTAGGTTCCTCACCGGTCCGTATCCGACAGTTCGACATCCGAGGTGACGTAGGCGTGGCTCTTCCGCCCCTTACCCCTGAACAGCGCGCAGCCGCGCTCGAAAAGGCCGCCGCGGCTCGCCGGGAGCGGGCCGAGGTCAAGAATCGACTCAAGCACTCCGGCGCCTCGCTGCACGAGGTCATCAAGCAGGGCCAGGAGAACGAGGTCATCGGCAAGATGAAGGTCTCGGCCCTGCTGGAGTCCCTGCCGGGCGTGGGCAAGGTCCGCGCCAAGCAGATCATGGAGCGTCTGGGCATCTCCGAGAGCCGCCGTGTCCGCGGCCTCGGTTCCAACCAGATCGCCTCCCTGGAGCGTGAGTTCGGCAGCACCGGCTCCTGAGTCCGGGCGCTGCCCGGACCGGAGTCCCGGACACTCCGGGATTGCTGGAATAATCGCTGCATGGCTGGAACATTCCGGGGGACGTCCCCCGTACCCCCGGACGCACGTCCGCGGCTGACCGTGCTCTCCGGCCCCTCCGGGGTCGGCAAGAGCACGGTCGTCGCCCATATGCGCAAAGAGCACCCCGACGTATGGCTGTCGGTGTCCGCGACCACCCGCAAGCCGCGCCCCGGTGAGCAGCACGGCGTCCACTACTTCTTCGTCACCGACGAGGAGATGGACAAGCTGATCGCCAACGGCGAGCTGCTGGAGTGGGCCGAGTTCGCCGGCAACCGCTACGGCACGCCCCGCGCGGCCGTGCTGGAGCGACTGGAGAAGGGCGAGCCGGTACTGCTGGAGATCGACCTCCAGGGCGCCCGGCAGGTCCGCGAGTCGATGTCCGACGCCCAACTGGTCTTCCTCGCCCCGCCGTCCTGGGACGAGCTGGTGCGCCGGCTCACCGGCCGGGGCACCGAGCCGCCGGAGGTCATCGAGCGCCGGCTGGAGGCGGCCCGGACGGAACTGGCCGCCGAGCCCGAGTTCGACGTCACCCTGGTCAACACCTCCGTCGAGGACGTGGCCGGGGAGCTGCTAGCCTTGATGGACGTTGTGTGATCGTGACCGCCGTCCATCGACAGGACCTACCGGTCACGGTGCTCCACACCGACTGATTCTTTCCCACCCATCGGAAGGCAGAGCGTGTCCTCTTCCATCACCGCGCCCGAGGGCATCATCAACCCTCCGATCGACGAGCTCCTCGAGGCCACCGACTCGAAGTACAGCCTGGTGATCTACGCGGCCAAGCGCGCCCGTCAGATCAACGCGTACTACTCGCAGCTCGGTGAGGGCCTCCTCGAGTACGTCGGTCCGCTCGTCGACACCCACGTCCACGAGAAGCCGCTGTCGATCGCGCTGCGCGAGATCAACGCCGGTCTGCTGACCTCCGAGGCCATCGAGGGCCCGGCCCAGTAGTTCCCTCCGCTCGCGGTCGTACTTTCAGATCGCGGTCGACTTGTCCACAGGCCCGGCAGTCATGCTGCCGGGCCTGTGGTGTGTCATGGATGTCAAAGGTTCTCGAAAGTCCGGGGAGACGGTGGAGACGGTGGACAAGCCGAAGGTCGTGCTGGGCGTCAGCGGTGGCATCGCCGCGTACAAGTCCTGTGAGCTGCTCAGACGGTTCACAGAGTCGGGGCACGACGTGCGGGTGGTGCCGACCGCCTCCGCGCTGCACTTCGTCGGCGCCGCCACCTGGTCCGCGCTGTCCGGCAACCCGGTCTCCACCGAGGTCTGGGACAGCGTCCACGAGGTGCCGCACGTCCGCATCGGGCAGCACGCCGACCTCGTGGTGGTCGCGCCCGCCACCGCCGACATGCTCGCCAAGGCCGCGCACGGTCTCGCCGACGACCTGCTCACCAACACCCTGCTCACCGCGCGCTGTCCGGTGGTCTTCGCCCCGGCGATGCACACCGAGATGTGGGAGCACCCGGCCACCCAGGAGAACGTGGCCACGCTGCGCCGCCGGGGCGCGGTCGTCATCGAGCCCGCCGTGGGCCGCCTCACCGGCGTCGACACCGGCAAGGGGCGGCTGCCCGACCCGGCCGAGATCTTCGAGGTGTGCCGCCGGGTCCTGGCGCGGGGCGTGAGCGAACCCGACCTCGCGGGCCGCCATGTGGTGGTCTCGGCGGGCGGCACCCGGGAACCACTCGACCCGGTGCGCTTCCTCGGCAACCGCTCCTCCGGCAAGCAGGGGTACGCCCTCGCCCGGACCGCCGCCGCGCGCGGGGCCCGCGTGACCTTGGTCTCGGCCAACGCCTCCCTGCCCGACCCGGCCGGGGTGGACGTCGTGCACGTCGGCACCGCCGTCCAGCTCCGCGAGGCGGTGCTCAAGGCCGCGGCCGACGCCGACGCCGTGGTCATGGCCGCCGCCGTCGCCGACTTCCGCCCGGCGGTCTACGCGAGCGGGAAGATCAAGAAGAAGGACGGCCAGGAGCCCGAGCCGGTCGCCCTGGTCCGAAACCCCGACGTGCTCGCCGAGGTCTCCGCCGAGCGCGCCCGCCCCGGCCAGGTCGTCGTCGGCTTCGCCGCCGAGACCGACGACGTGCTCGCCAACGGCCGGGCCAAGCTGGCCCGCAAGGGCTGCGACCTGCTCGTGGTCAACGAGGTGGGGGAGCGCCGGACCTTCGGCTCGGAGGAGAACGAGGCGGTGGTCCTCGGCGCCGACGGCACCGAGACGGCCGTACCGCACGGGCCGAAGGAGGCCCTGGCGGACACCGTCTGGGACCTGGTGGCGGCGCGGCTGGGCTGAGCGGCTGGGCCGTTCGGGGCGGTCCGTTTTCGGCCACCCGGAGTCTTTTTTTCACACCGCGATGGCGCGTGGCGGATCTGTTCAAGGCCGCGCTCCAGCGTGCAGAATGCCTGTGCCGCAGGTCACAGCGTTCTCGCTGGGCGAGAACGGGTGGCCCTGCGGCCAGGTGCGACCGATAAACTGTTCGCGGACGACGTTGGGCGCAGCTCCCGACGTGGTCCTTCAATGATCAGCCAGCAGCCGCTGCAACCCCAGGGAGCGTTGTGTCCCGTCGCCTGTTCACCTCGGAGTCCGTGACCGAAGGTCACCCCGACAAGATCGCTGACCAGATCAGCGACACCATTCTCGACGCGCTGCTCCGCGAGGACCCCTCGTCCCGCGTCGCCGTCGAGACGCTGATCACCACCGGCCTGGTGCACGTGGCCGGCGAGGTCACGACCAAGGCTTACGCGCCCATCGCCCAGTTGGTGCGCGAGAAGATCCTCGAGATCGGGTACGACTCCTCCAAGAAGGGCTTCGACGGCGCCTCCTGCGGCGTCTCGGTGTCCATCGGCGCGCAGTCCCCGGACATCGCGCAGGGCGTCGACACCGCGTACGAGTCGCGGGTCGAGGGCGACGAGGACGAGCTGGACAAGCAGGGCGCGGGCGACCAGGGCCTGATGTTCGGCTACGCCTCCGACGAGACGCCGACGCTGATGCCGCTGCCGATCTTCCTGGCGCACCGCCTGTCCAAGCGCCTCTCCGAGGTCCGCAAGAACGGCACCATCCCCTACCTGCGCCCCGACGGCAAGACCCAGGTCACCATCGAGTACGACGGCGACAAGGCCGTCCGTCTCGACACCGTCGTGGTCTCCTCCCAGCACGCCTCCGACATCGACCTCGAGTCGCTGCTCGCGCCCGACATCCGCGAGTTCGTGGTCGAGCCCGAGCTGAAGGCCCTGCTGGACGAGGGCATCAAGATCGACACCGAGGGCTACCGGCTGCTGGTCAACCCGACCGGCCGCTTCGAGATCGGCGGCCCGATGGGCGACGCCGGCCTCACCGGCCGCAAGATCATCATTGACACCTACGGCGGCTTCGCCCGTCACGGTGGCGGCGCCTTCTCCGGCAAGGACCCGTCCAAGGTGGACCGCTCGGCCGCGTACGCCATGCGCTGGGTCGCCAAGAACGTGGTGGCCGCGGGCCTCGCCTCGCGCTGCGAGGTCCAGGTCGCCTACGCGATCGGCAAGGCCGAGCCGGTCGGTCTCTTCGTGGAGACCTTCGGCACCGCCAAGATCGACCCCGAGAAGATCGAGAAGGCCATCGACGAGGTCTTCGACCTGCGTCCGGCCGCGATCATCCGCGACCTCGACCTGCTGC
The DNA here is from genome assembly GCF_009865595.1 of Streptomyces sp. SID1328. Lineage (NCBI taxonomy): Bacteria > Bacillati > Actinomycetota > Actinomycetes > Kitasatosporales > Streptomycetaceae > Streptomyces > Streptomyces sp. SID1328. The sequence goes on from NZ_WWKH01000702.1 coordinate 48,172, forward strand.
GCCCGATCTACGCCCAGACGGCGGCCTACGGCCACTTCGGCCGTGAGCTCCCCGACTTCACCTGGGAGCGCACCGACCGCGTCGACGCCCTGCGCAAGGCCGCCGGCGTCTGATCCGCACCGCGTGAACCGGGGCCCGGCCTCCCTTCGGGGACGCCGGGCCCCGGCATGTTCTGGGTGCCTCGGCGGGCGGTGCTGTCAGTGGTCTTTGGTAAGAATGCAAGCGTGAGCAGCGACAACGGGCCGGGGGACGGCGGGGCCGAGGGGCCGCCGCCGGAGCAGCTCGCGCTCATCCGGGAGAGCGTGCGCGGCGCCGAGGTACCGCGCGCCAAGCCGCGCACCTGGCGTGGGGCCGCGCTCGCCAAGGACCGGCCGGTCGCGCGGGTGCTCGTCGACAAGGGCGTCCTGCATCTCGACCGCTACTTCGACTACGCGGTGCCCGAGGAACTCGACGCCGACGCCCAGCCCGGCGTCCGGGTCCGGGTGCGGTTCGGTGCCGGGCGGCACCGGGTGCGGGACGGGCGGCGCGAGGGCGGCGGCCTGATCGACGGCTACCTGATCGAGCGGCGGGAGGAGTCCGACTACGCGGGACCGCTCGCCGCCCTCGCCCAGGTCGTCTCCCCGGAGCCGGTGCTCGGCGAGGAACTCCTCGGGCTGGCCCGCGCAGTCGCCGACCGGTACGCGGGCAGCCTCGCCGACGTGCTGCAGCTGGCCGTGCCGCCGCGCAGCGCCCGCGCGGAGAAGCGCGCTTCCCCGGAGCCCCTCCCCGCGCCCCCCGCCCCGGACGCGGGCACCTGGGCCCGCTACGAGCACGGTCCCGCCTTCCTCGACGCCCTGGCCTCCGGCGGTTCGCCCCGTGCGGTGTGGAACGCGCTGCCCGGACCCGAGTGGAGCGAGGACATCGCCCGCGCCGTCGCCGCCACCCTCGCCTCCGGACGCGGCGCCCTGGTCGTCGTCCCCGACGGGCGGACCGCCGCGCGGGTCGACGCCGCGCTGACCGGCCTGCTCGGCAAGGGCCGTCACGCGCTGCTCACCGCCGACGCCGGACCCGAGAAGCGGTACGCGCAGTGGCTCGCGGTCCGGCGCGGCTCCGTACGGGCGGTCGTCGGCACCCGCGCCGCCATGTTCGCCCCCGTGCGGGACCTCGGGCTCGTGGCCGTCTGGGACGACGGCGACGACAGCCACAGCGAGCAGCACGCGCCCCAGCCGCATGCCCGCGACGTCCTGCTGCTTCGCGCCTCCCTCGACAAGTGCGCGTTCCTGGTGGGCGGTTGGAGCTGCACGGTGGAGGCGGCGCAGCTCGTCGAGAGCGGCTGGGCGCGGCCCCTGACCGCCGGACGCGACCAGGTCCGCCGTACCGCGCCGCTGGTACGCACCGTCGGGGACACCGACCTCGCCCGTGACGAGGCCGCCCGTGCCGCCCGGCTGCCCAGCCTCGCCTGGCAGGCCGTCCGGGAGGGGCTCAGGACCGGCCCGGTGCTGGTGCAGGTGCCCCGGCGCGGATACGTACCCCGCCTGGCCTGCGCCCAGTGCCGGGCGCCCGC
>NZ_WWKH01000703.1:0-10810 GCF_009865595.1 Streptomyces sp. SID1328
TGGCGCCCTATGTGCTGGCGCCGGGCTTCCTGCCCGACCGGATCGCGCGGGGCGCGGCCGACGCGGACGTCCTGGCCGACGTGCTGGGCCCGGCGCCGGAGGTGGCGCGGGTGCTGCTCGACCGCTACGCCGGGGCGCTGCGGTCGGTCCCGGTGGCCGTGGGCGCCTGAGCCCTCTGCGGGACGAGCGCTCTACAGGTTGAGCGCCGTGGTCAGGCGCCGGGTGTACTCGAGGGTGCCGGTGCCGGCGGCGGCGCCGATGCAGAGGTCGTCGAGCCGGTGGCGGATGCGGCCCCGGTTGGGCGGGAAGCCGTCGTCGGCCGCGAGGGCCAGCTCGGCCTGGATGATCTCGCCGTGTTCGAGGAGCACCGGGTACTCGGCGTGCAGTGCGGCGACGAGTCCGTCCGCGAGCTGGATCAGGGTCTCCAGGTCGGTACCGTCGCCGCCGGGTACCGGCCGGCCGGAGGTGCTGCCGGGGTGGTTGTACGCGTTCACGTCTGTCGTCCTCACTCCTGATCCGGGGGCCTTACGGGGGCCGGGCTGCGGCGAGGGAAGCGTGCCGGGTCGGCTCGGTCGGTGACGTTACCCACGAAGCGGCCGACGGCACCAGCAATCAACCTCTTTGGAGTGAAAGGGGGTTGACTTTCACCGAGGTCGGGTAGACGGCACCGTCAGCCGGTCAGCTCGACCAGTTTGCGGACGGTGTTCCAGTTCCGGGTGGTCGCGACCAGGCCCTTGGTGACGCGCGGGCGGCCCAGCTCCTCGGCGAGCTTGGAGCGGCCGAGCCCGTCGGGTGCGTAGAGGTACAGACAGCGGTCGCCGAGGCGGAACTCCTCGGGGAGGCGGGCGGCGGTGTCGATCCCGGCGAAGCGCCCGGGGTCCACCGGGCCGGAGAAGTAGGTGACGTGCACCTGCTTGGGTTCCAGCGCGTCGGCGGGGAACGGGCAGGCTTCCGCGACCGCCGTCAGGTAGGCGTGGTCCCGCACGATCACGTCGACCGGGAAACCGAACCGCTTCTCGATGGCCGCGCTCAACTCCCCTGCCAGAACGCCCTCGTCGCCCTGAGAGGCGGTGAACACGGCCTGACCGCTCTGGAGATGCGTGCGAACGTCGTCATGGCCCAGCTCTGCGAGGAGAGTTCGCAGGTCGGCCATGGGGAGCTTCTTGTTGCCGCCCACGTTGATCCCGCGCAGCAGCGCCGCGTACGTCGTCGTCATCCGCCCACCATAGAACGGCCGTCGTGCCCCGTGGGGGCGGGCACGACGGCCGTACCGGACGGTACGCCGGTTACGGGAAACTCTGTCGGATCGAAGGGGCGCCGGGCAACTCCTCCACGATCTTGTGACTGGTTCAACAACGTTTCTCCACCGAGGTCAGCGCCCCGGCAGCTCCGCCTCGATCAGGTCGGCGGCCCGCGTCGTGCCGCCCTCGCGCACCATGTCGGCCTGGATCTGCTTCAGCCGGCCCGCCACCTCGAGGTCGTCCACCAGGGCGAGGGCGGTCTCGCGGAGGCGGTCGGCGGTGGCGTTCTCGGTGAGCAGGGTGCGGGCCACGCCGAGCGCCTGGAGCATGTCGGCGTTGCCGAACTGGTCGACGGCCTGCGGGACGGCGATCATCGGGGTGGCCGTGGCCAGCCCCTCCTGACTGCCACCCGCGCCCGCGTGGGTGACGAACAGGTCGGCCTGCCGGAGCACCGCCAACTGCGGTACCCAGGAGTGCACTTCGACGTTGGCGGGCAGCTCGCCGAGTTCGGCCGGGTCCACGTGGCGGCCGATCTGGAGAACGAGGTGCCAGCCGGGCAGGTCCCCGAAGGCGCGTACGCACTCGGCGTAGAAGGCGGGCCGCTTGGTGAAGGCCGAGCCGAGGGAGACGAGGACCACCTTCTCGGCGGCCTCGGGCCGCTCCCAGGTGCCCTGGTCCGCGCGGTCGCCCTGACAGGCGCCGACGAAGCTGTGCACGCGCTCGTCGACCCGGTCGGCGTTCGGCTGGAGCGCCTTGGGGATGAGGACCAGCGAACGGGCGGGCCGGCCGGCGAAGGGGTCCGGGTGCTGGGTGATGCCGTTCTCGGCGAGCCATCCCGCGAACCGGGCGTAGTACGCCTGGCCGCGTTCGGTCTTCAGCGGCTCGGCCCACATGGGCTCCGCGACCTCCTTCTCGTAGCCCTCCCAGGCGACGAGGTTGGGGGAGAGCGAGACGGCGGGCACGCCCCAGCGGTGGGCCAGGACGCGGGCGGGGTAGGAGGCGATGTCGTGCAGGACCAGGTCGGGTTCGTCGCCTTCGTACGCCTTGATGAGCTGCGGCAACGCCTGGATGGCGTCGGCGAGGAAGGGCTCGACGTTGTCCAGCAGCGTGGTTCCCCACGCCGAGGGGTCGGCGTCGGGGCCGGGCAGGGTGGAGGTGTAGGGCACGGGCACGGCGCCCGTGGCGGCGACCTTCTCGGCGAAGAACGGCGGGATGGCGTAGGTGACGCGGTGGCCGCGTGCGACGAGTTCCCTGATCACCTCCAGGCTGGGGTTCACATGGCCGTGCTGGGCGATGGAGAACATGGCGATGTGTGCGGGGCGCTGGGGGGTCATGGCGTCGAGGCTAGGTGGAGCCGGGCGGCCCGCTCCAGCGAATTACGCCCGGCCGCTCAGCGCTGGTAGCGGGCGAGGACCAGGTTGCCGTCCTTCTCCAGCCTCTTTCTCAGGTCGGCGAGGCCGATGGCGCCGCTGTAGTACTCCTGGAAGGCCGGGGTGGCGATCTTGTCCTTCCACTCCGGGTAGCCGCGCACCGACTGGGCGGGGGCCGGGCGCAGCCTGGCGGCCAGGGCGGTGCCGGTGGCCCAGCCGCGGTCGGTGGTGTGCAGGGCCGGGTCGGCGAGGGCCTTGGTGCCGGTGGGAAGCATCCAGTCGCCGAGGGCGAGGCGCACCATGTTCTCAGGACTGAGCAGGAAGTCGATGAACCGGGCGGCCTCCTTCTTGTGCGGGCAGTCCTCGGCGATGGAGAGGGTCTGCGGGCTGACGCCCTGGGTGAGCCCGTCGGCGCCGGCCGGGGCGGGCAGCACCTCCCACTGGAAGCCCTTGGGGGCCTGCTGCTCGATCTGCTGGCGGTAGGAGAAGCCCAGCGGGACCATCGCGTACCGCCCGCCGAAGAAGCCGGGCAGCGTGTCCGAGCCCCCGCTGCCGAGCGTCGAGGCGGGCGCGCTGCGGTCGCGGGCGACCTGGTCGTGCACGGTGCGCGGCACGACGGCGTCACCGGCCCCGAACCGCACGCTCACCTTGCCGTCGCTCCCCCGCTGGAAGAGCGTGCCGCCCGCCGACAGCCCGAGGTTGAGGGTGACGGACACGGGCTCCTTCAGCGGCCAGGCGACGCCGTACTTGCCGTCGCCGCTGAGCCGCGCGGCGATCTTCGAGAACTCGTCCCAGCTCCAGGGGTGTTCGGGCGTCGGGATGCGCACCCGGGCCTTTCGCAGCCAGACGGAGTTGGCCATGAGCACGCGGGGTTCCTGGAGGAAGGGCACGCCGTAGACGCCCTTGCCGAAGGTGGTCGCCTGCCAACTGCGCTCTGGGATGTCCGCCTTGAGCCGGGCGGACAGCAGCCCGCTCAGGTCGGCGAGGTCGCCGCCGTAGGCGAAGTCGGCCAGGTCGTCGGAGGCGTCGTGGATGACGTCGGGGGCCTCGCCGCCCTCGAAGGAGGTGAGCAACTGGTCGTGCACGCCGTCCCAGTTGCCCTGCACGTACTCGACCCGGACGTCCGGGTGGGCGGCGTTCCACTCCCGCACGAGTTCCTTGTTGGCGGCGACCGACTCCTGCTGCCAGGCGAGGGACTGGAAGCGCAGGGTGACGGGCCCGCCCTCCTTCCGACCGCCGGAGGAGCAGCCCGCGAGGAGCAGCAGGAGGGCGGCGACCGCCACGGTGATCCTGGTCCGCATCAGCTCTTCACCGCTCCGGCGATCAGGCCCCCGGTGATCCGCCGCTGGAGCAGGGCGAACACCACGAGGGAGGGCAGGGTGGCGAGGAACGCGGCCGCGGCCAGCGGGCCGAGGTCGGCGACGCCCTCCGCGCCGATGAAATGGGTCAGCACGACCGGCAGGGTCTGGTTGCCGGGGCCCTTGAGCAGCACGAGCGCGAAGAAGAACTCGTTCCACGCCGTGACGAACGCGAACAGCGCGGTCGCCGCGATGCCCGGCGCGAGCAGCGGCGCCGTCACCGACACCAGCGTCCGCAGCCGCCCGGCCCCGTCGACGGCCGCCGCCTCCTCCAGTTCGACGGGGACCGCCCGTACGTACCCGACCAGCATCCACAGCGCGAACGGCAGCGACCACACCACGTAGACCAGGGTCAGCCCGGCCAGGGAGTCGATCAGCCGCAGCCGCTTCAGCACCAGGAACAGCGGGATGATGATCAGCACGAACGGGAACGCCTGGCTGATCACCACCCACCCGCTCGCCGCCCGCGCCGGCCAGGTGCGGTGCCGGGCCATGACGTACGCCATCGGGGTGGCGATCAGTACGGCGATGACGGCCGCGCCGAGCGCCGCGAGCAGGGAGTTGAGGGCGGCGTGCAGGAGGGGCTGTTCGTCGAACGCCTGCCGGAAGTTGGCGAGGGTGGGGTGGCGTGGAATCCAGGTGGGGTGGAGGCTGCCGAGTTCGCGTGGTGGCTTGAACGCGGTGGACAGCAGCCAGAGGAACGGGAACGCCAGGAAGATCAGATAGGCCAGCAGGGCGGCGTACTGCCCCGCGCGGGCCGCGGGCCGGGTCCTCACGCGTCCTCGCCTCCCTTCAGTCGGCCCGCGAGGAACACCGCGAGCACGACGGAGACGACGGCGACCATCACGCAGCCCATCGCGGCCGCGTAGCCGAACTGGCCGTAACGGAAGGCCTCCTCGTAGGCGAACAGCATGGGCAGCCGGGTCTTTCCGCCGGGTCCGCCGCTGGTGAGCACGTACACCAGGGCGAAGGAGTTGAAGTTCCAGATCAGATTGAGCGCGGTGATGGAGAGGGCGACGGGCCTGAGTGCGGGCCAGGTGACCGCCCGGAACCGCCGCCAGGCGCCGGCGCCGTCCACGGCGGCCGCCTCGTGGAGTTCGCGCGGGGTGTTCTGCAGGCCGGCGAGCAGGGCGACCGTGGTCTGCGGCATCCCGGCCCAGATGCCGACGACGACAACGGCGGGCAGCGCGGTGGCCAGACCGCTCAGCCAGTCCCGTCCGTCGCCGAGGCCGAGGTCGCGCAGCGTCTCGTTGAGGATGCCCGCGTCCGGGTTGTAGACCAGGCGCCACATGATGCCGACGACCACCTCGGGCATCGCCCAGGGGACGATGGCGAGGGCGCGGGCGAGCCAGCGCAGTCTGAGGTCCTGGTTGAGCAGCAGGGCGAGGCCGAGCGCCAGCAGGAACTGGGGCACGGTCACGCCGACCGCCCACACCAGGCCGATCCGGAACGACTCCCAGAACAGCGTGTCGTGCAGGAGGTCCTGGAAGTTCAGCGCCCCGATCCAGCGGGTCGGCGCGGTGCGGCCGGACTGGGCGTCGGTGAAGGACAGCAGGACACCGTAGAGCAGCGGGCCCACGCTGAGCACGAGGATCGGGATCAGGGCGGGCAGCACCAGGAACCAGACGGCGTGGTCGCGGCCCCCGGTGCGCACGGACGGACACCGCGCTTCGACCGGCGATGTCACCGGCGATGTCATGGAATCAGCCCCTTTGCCTGGCGCGGTTGGCGTGTTCATGGTCGTGAAGGCGGCGCGGTCCGTCAAGGGACCGCACACCGTCCGACCTGTGCGGATGCGAGACTGGCCCGGATCGGGACACACGAGACGGCCACAGGGCACGGAGGCGGACGATGGACGAGGCACGGGCGCGGGCGGTACTGGCCGGGGCGAAGGTGCTGCCCCCGGCGGAGGACGCGCGCCTCCTCGCCCTGGGCGAGAACGCCGTGTTCGCCGCCGGGGACCTGGTCGTCAAGGTCGGCCGGGACGCCGAACTGCTCGGCCGCGCCCGCCGCGAGCTGGCCGTGGCCACCTGGCTGGCCGAGTCCGGGGTGCCCTCGGTACGCGCGGCCGAGTCCGAACCACTGCTGGTCGACGGCCACCCCGTGACCGTCTGGCACCGGCTGCCCGACGCCGTACGCCCCGCCGAACCCCGCGATCTGGCCGCGCTGCTGCGGCTCGTGCACGCCCTGCCCGCTCCCCCGGTGCCGCTGCCGCCCCGCGAACTGCTGGGCGGGGTGGAGCGCTGGCTGCGGCTGGCGGGTGACGCGATCGACCCCGAGGACGCGGCCTATCTGCGCGCCCGCCGCGACGGCTTCGCCTCGGCCGCTGCCGCGCTGACCCCCCGTCTGACACCCGGCCCGATCCACGGGGACGCACTGCCCCGCAATGTGCACATCGGCCCGGACGGACCGGTCCTGGTGGACCTGGAGACCTTCTCCGCCGACCTGCGCGAGCACGACCTCGTGGTGATGGCCCTCTCCCGCGACCGCTACGGCCTGCCCGCCGAGGCGTACGACGCCTTCACCACGGCCTACGGCTGGGACGTGCGCGAGTGGGACGGCTGCTCGGTGCTGCGCGGCGCCCGCGAGACGGCGAGCTGCGCCTGGGTCGCCCAGCACGCCCCGGCCAACCCCAAGGCACTCGCCGAGTTCGAACGCCGGGTGGCGTCCCTCCGGGACGGGGACGAGTCGGTGCGCTGGTACCCCTTCTGAGCCTGACCGGAGCGGCCTACGGCACGACGGCGTCCGTCAGCTCACGCACCGGCCAGACCCGGTCGATGACCGCGTCCGTCTCGCCCTTGCGCCGCAGGAACGCCTCGAAGTCGGCGGCCCATTCGGCGTACCACTCGACCTGGCAGCGGTGCAGCTCCGCCAGGCCGAGCCCGGCTATCTTCGGGTACCGCTCGGCGATCGCGGTGGCCAGCCGGGCGGCGGCCAGCGCGTCGGCCGAGGCGTCGTGGGCCGCGTCGAGCACCACCCCGTACTCCGCGCAGACCGCCTCCAGGTTGCGCTTGCCCCGGCGGTAGCGGTCGACCCGGCGGTCGATGGTGTAGGGGTCGACGACCGGGGCCGGGACACGGCCGCCCAGCCGCTCGGCCAGGGAGGGCAGTCCGTACCGGTGCAGTTCGGCGGAGAGCAGGGTGAGGTCGAAGGCGGCGTTGTACGCGACCACCGGCATGCCCGCATCCCAGGCGGAAACCAGCGCGTTCGCCAGGGCGTCGGCGACCTGGTCGGCCGGGCGGCCCTCGGCCGCCGCGCGTTCGTTGCTGATGCCGTGCACGGCGACCGCGTCGGCCGGTATCTCCACGCCCGGATCGGCCAGCCACTCCCGGCGTCCCAGGGCCTCGCCGGCCCTGACCTCCAGCACGGCGCCCGTGACGATGCGCGACTCCCGCGGATCGGTCCCGGTCGTCTCCAGGTCGAAGCCGATCAGCGGCTCCCGGTGCCAGCCCATGGGCGGCCCCCCTTCTTGGTGGTGCGTTCCCCCAGTGGCTCCACCATGACACGGGGCACTGACAACGCCCCCGGCCGCCCGTCGGCGGCGGACCTCAGGACACCGGCCGCGAGTCCGCCCAGGCCAGCTCGAACTCCTCCCGGTAGGTGGGGAAGAGTCCGGAATCGCCCGACTGGTCCGACGTGACCACCCGGCTGCCGCCGCGCAGCACCAGGACCGGCGACTCCATGCCGCGCGCCCCCCGCAGGTAGGACTGCACCACGGCGATGCCGTCCGCGCCGTCGCCGTCCACCAGGTAGGCGGTGAAGCGCGGGGTCTCGTCGTACACCTGGATCTCGAAGGCGCCCGGATCGCGCAGCCGGGAGCGGACGCGGCGCATGTGCAGGATGTTCATCTCGACCGAGCGAGCCAACTCGCCTCGCTTCATGCCGAGTTCACGCTCCCGGCGCTTGACCGCGCTGGAGGCGGGGTTGAGGAAGAGCAACCGGACCCGGCAGCCGGACTCCGCGAGCCGGACCAGGCGGCGACCGGAGAAGTTCTGCACCAGCAGGTTGAGCCCGATGCCGATGGCGTCCAGCCGGCGGGCCCCGCCGAACAGGTCCTCGGCCGGGAACTGGCCCATCAGCCGCACCCGGTCGGAGTGCACGGCGACCACGTCCGCGTACCGGTCGCCGACCAGGTCCTCGACCGCGTCCACCGGGAGCCGGCCCGCCGAGGGCACGTCACCGGCGGCGCCCAGCAGCTCCAGCAGCCGGGCGGAGGCACGCTCGGCCTGGTTCAGCACCGCCTCGGACAGCGCCCGGTTGCGGGAGACGACATTGCGGGTCACCTCCAGTTCGTCCAGGGCGAGTTCGAGGTCCCGGCGCTCGTCGAAGTACGGCTCGAAGCACGGCCAGTGCTGCACCATCAGTTCGCGCAGTTGCGGCAACGTCAGGAAACTCAGCACATTGTCGTCGGCCGGGTCGAGCAAGTAGCCCTTGCGGCGGCTGACTTCACGCACCGCCACGGCCCGCTGCACCCACTCCTGGCCGGCCGGACCGGCGGCGGCCACCACCCAGTCGTCGCCGTGGACGGGTTCGTAGACGGGGCGCAGCACGGCGGCCACCACGGCGCGCAGCCGCTGCTCGACGAGGTTGAGCCAGATGTAGGCGCGGCCCGCCCGCTGGGCCCGGGTGCGCACCTCCAGCCAGGCGCCCGCGTCCCAGTCCAGTTCCGGTCCGATCGACCCCGCGCCCATCGGACGTGCCAGGGACACCGCGCCGGGCGGGACGTCCGTGGAACCGCTCCCCTCGTGACCCTCGCCACCAGGGGGCAGCTCCAGCCCTCCCGAGCCCACCCTGCACCGCCTTCCGTCCCCCGGACCTTCCCCGTCCCAACGATCAAGGAAGGGTACTCCGGGAGCGGTCGGCGGTGCAGCCGGATGGACAGGTCGGTTTCTCAACTTGCCCTGCGTCAGTGGCCGTTCCGGGCGTTCGGGAGCGGAGGGGGTGAGCGGAGTCATAGCGGCGCGAACCGGTGCCGAGGACGGCGCGCCGCTGGTGAGCGGCCCGTGGGCCGGCGGTCCCCGCCCGGAGCGTCCCGGCCGCGGGCGGATCGAGTCGGGCTCGCCGGGGCCGGCGCGGCTTCCCTCCTTCGGGTGGGGGTAGAGGTCATCCGTGACCACGGGTCGGCCGGCAGGGGAGGGCGGTAGACGTCAGGTGCCCTCACTTTCGGGGAGACTCGCCGCCAACGCGCCCCCACCGGGGCCCCGCACCTGGAAGAGTCGAGCGCATGCAGGTCTGGCCTGGAGAGGCGTATCCCCTCGGTGCCACCTATGACGGTGCCGGTACCAACTTCGCGGTCTTCACCGAAGCCGCGGACCGAGTGGAGCTGTGTCTGCTGCACGACGACGGCTCCGAGACGGCGGTGGAACTGCGCGAGAGCGACGCGTTCGTCCGGCACGCGTACCTGCCCGGCGTGATGCCGGGCCAGCGGTACGGGTTCCGGGTGCACGGCCCCTTCGCGCCCGAGCGGGGGCTGCGCTGCAACTCGGCGAAGCTGCTGCTCGACCCGTACGCGAAGGCGGTCAGCGGGTCGGTCCAGTGGGGCGAGGAGGTGTACGGCTACCACTTCGGCGCCCCCGACCGGCGCAACGACCTGGACTCCGCCCCGCACACCATGAGTTCGGTGGTGATCAACCCCTACTTCGACTGGGGCGACGACCGTCCGCCGCGCACCGACTACCACCGCACGGTGATCTACGAGGCCCATGTGAAGGGCCTCACCATGCGCCATCCGGGACTGCCGGACGAGCTGCGCGGCACCTACGCCGGGCTCGCCCACCCGGCCGTCATCGAGCATCTGACCCGGCTCGGCGTGACCGCGCTGGAGCTGATGCCGGTCCACCAGTTCGTCAACGACCACCGCCTGGTCGACATGGGCCTGAACAACTACTGGGGCTACAACACCATCGGTTTCTTCGCCCCGCACAACGCCTACGCCTCCTGGGGCGACCGGGGCCAGCAGGTGCTGGAGTTCAAGTCGGCGGTACGGGCGCTGCACGAGGCCGGGATCGAGGTCATCCTCGACGTGGTCTACAACCACACCGCCGAGGGCAACCACCTGGGTCCGACGCTGTCCTTCAAGGGCATCGACAACCCGTCGTACTACCGGCTGACCGACGATCCGCGCTACTACATGGACACGACGGGTACCGGCAACAGCCTGCTGATGCGCTCGCCGCACGTGCTGCAGCTCATCATGGACTCGCTGCGGTACTGGGTGACCGAGATGCATGTCGACGGCTTCCGCTTCGACCTCGCGGCGACCCTGGCCCGGCAGTTCCACGAGGTGGACCGGCTGTCGTCGTTCTTCGACCTGGTCCAGCAGGACCCGGTGGTATCCCAGGTGAAGCTGATCGCCGAGCCGTGGGACGTGGGCGAGGGCGGCTACCAGGTGGGCAACTTCCCGCCCTTGTGGACCGAGTGGAACGGCAAGTACCGGGACACCGTGCGGGACCTGTGGCGCGGGGAGCCGCGCGCGCTGGCGGAATTCGCCTCCCGGCTCACCGGCTCCTCCGACCTCTACCAGGACGACGGCCGCCGTCCGCTGGCCTCGATCAACTTCGTCACCTGCCACGACGGCTTCACCCTGCACGACCTCGTCTCGTACAACGACAAGCACAACGACGCCAACGGCGAGGACAACCGGGACGGCGAGAGCCACAACCGGTCCTGGAACTGCGGGGTGGAGGGCGACACCGACGAGGTGGAGGTGCGCGAGCTGCGCGGCCGGCAGATGCGCAACTTCATCGCCACCCTGATGCTGTCCCAGGGCGTGCCGATGATCAGCCACGGCGACGAGTTCGCCCGCACCCAGCGCGGCAACAACAACGCCTACTGCCAGGAC
>NZ_WWKH01000704.1:0-11918 GCF_009865595.1 Streptomyces sp. SID1328
CGGCGGGCGAGGCGTGGGGCGAGCACGGAGACGACGAGCAGGACGCCGGTGACGACGATCTGCGACTGCGCGGAGACGTTGAGCAGGCTCATCACGTTCTGGAGGGCGCCGAGCAGGAAGACCCCCGCGATGGCGCCGCCGAGGGTGCCCCGGCCGCCGTCGAAGCTGATCCCGCCGAGCAGCACGGCCGCGACGACGGAGAGTTCGAGGCCGGTGGCGTTGTCGTAGCGGGCACTGGCGTAGTGCAGGGCCCAGAAGATCCCGGTGGCCGAGGCCAGCAGGCCGGTGGCGGTGAACAGCCACAGCTTGTGCCGCCTGACCCGGACACCGGCGAACCGGGCCGCCTCCTCGTTGGCACCGATGGCGAACAGGGCTCGCCCGAAGGGGGTGGCGTGCAGGACGAGGACGGCCACGGCGAGCAGCAGCAGGAAGGGGGGCAGGGCGTACGGGACGAAGGTGCCGCCGATGCGGCCCGCCGCGAAGTCGATGTACTGGCCGGGGAAGTCGGTGACCGCGTCGGAGCCGAGGACGATCTGCGCGATGCCCCGGTAGGCGGCCATGGTGCCGATGGTGACGGCCAGGGACGGCAGCCCGAGCCGGGTCACCAGCAGCCCGTTGACCAGCCCGCAGACCACGCCGAGCAGCAGGCACAGCGGGATGATCGTCTCGATCGCCATCCCCGCGTTCCACAGGGCGCCCATCACCGCGCCGGACAGCCCGGCGGTGGAGGCCACCGAGAGGTCGATCTCCCCGCAGACCACGAGCAGCGTCATCGGCAGGGCGATCAGCGCGATCGGCAGCGTGTTGCCGATCAGGAACGACAGGTTGAGGGCGTTGCCGAAGCCGTCCACGAAGGAGAAGGACAGCAGGAGCAGGACGAGCAGCAGGGCGCCGACGACCGTGTCCCAGCGGACGGCGCGCGCGAGCGGCGAGTCAGTCATGGCGGAGGTCCCTCCGGTTCGGCGCGGACCGTTTCTTCAGGGCGCGGGCGACGCGCAGCGCCACGATCCGGTCGACGGCGATGGCGAGCACGAGCAGGACGCCGTTGATGGCGAGCACCCATACGGAGCTGACGCCGAGCGCGGGCAGCACGCTGCCCACGGTGGTGAGCAGCAGGGCGCCGAGCGCCGCGCCGTACATGCTGCCGGAGCCGCCGGTGAAGGCAACCCCGCCGACCACCACCGCGCTGACGACGGTGAGTTCGTAGCCGCTGCCGGTGGAGCTGTCGACGTTGCCGAAGCGGGCCAGGTAGAGCGCGCCGGCGAGTCCGGTGAGGGCCCCGCAGGCGACGTAGGCGGCGAGGACGCGCCGACGTACGGGGATGCCGGCGAGCCGTGCCGCCTCCGGGTTGGAGCCGAGGGCGTACAGCTCGCGGCCGCCGCCGAAGCTGCGCAGGTAGTAGGCGGTGGCGACGAGCACGGCGAGGGCGATCAGGGCGAGGTACGGGACCGCGGACAGGCCGCCTGAGCCGAAGTCGGTGAAGGTGCCGGGAAGGTCGGAGGCGGTGATCTGGCGGGAGCCGACCCAGATGGAGTCGGCGCCCCGGACGATGTACAGCGTGCCCAGGGTGACGACGAGTGCCGGGACCCGGCCGAGGCTGACGAGGGCGCCGTTCAGCAGACCGCACCCCCCGCCGAGGACGACCGCGAGCAGCACCGCCACCAGGGCGCTTCCGCCTCCCTGCAGGAAGTCCCCGGCGGCGAAGGCGGTGAGGCCCAGCACGGAGCCGACGGACAGGTCGACATTGCGGGTGATGACCACCAGCGCCTGGCCGGAGGCGACGAGCACCAGGATCGTCGCGTTGAGCAGCAGGTCCTTGACGCCCTGCTCGGAGAGGAACTCCCGGTTGTCCGCCTGGGTGACGGCGACCATCACCAGCAGGACCGCCAGGATGGCGAGTTCGCGGAGCCTGAACACGCGGTCCAGCAGCCGGGTCTGCACCGCCGTGCCCGGCTCGACGGGGGGTGCGGGGGTGTGTCCGGTGACGGTCATCGCGCCCTCCCGGTGGCCGCCGCCAGTACGGATTCCTCGGTGGCGTCCGCGCGGGGCAGCTCGGCGGTGAGCCGCCCTTCGTGCATGACGAGGACGCGGTCGGCCATGCCGAGGATCTCCGGCAGGTCGGAGGAGATCATCAGCACCGCGACGCCGTCGGCGGCGAGCCCGGACAACAGCCGGTGCACCTCGGCCTTGGTGCCGATGTCGATGCCCCTGGTCGGCTCGTCCACGATCAGCACCCGGGGCCGGGTCGCGAGCCACTTGGCGAGGACGACCTTCTGCTGATTGCCACCGGACAGGGTGCCCACGGCGTCCGCGATCCGGGCGTACTTGACCTTCAGCCGGACCGCCCAGTCCAGCGCGCGGCTGCGCTCCGCGCCCCGGTCCATCAGCCCGGCCCGCACGGTCGAACGGAGCCCGGTCAGGCCGATGTTGCGCTCGATGGACATGTCCATCACCAGCCCTTGGGCGCGCCGGTCCTCCGGTACCAGGACCAGCCCGGCGGCCATGGCGGCGCTCGGGGAGCCGTTGGTGAGCGGGCGGCCGCAGACCTCGGCCGTTCCGGCGTCCCACTTGTCGACGCCGAAGACGGCGCGCGCGACCTCGCTGCGACCGGCGCCGACCAGACCGGCGAGGCCGACGATCTCACCGCCGCGCACCTCGAAGGACACATCGGTGAAGACTCCCTCGCGGGTCAGCCTCCGCACACTGAGCGCCACTTCACCGGGCTCGGCCGGTTCCTTGGGGTACAGCTCGCCGAGGTCCCGGCCCACCATGCGGCGGACCAGAGCGTCTTCGGTGAGATCCCCGACCGGCTCGGAGGCGACCACCTCGCCGTCCCGGAGGGTGGTGACGTACTGGCACAGACCGAAGATCTCCTCCAGCCGGTGCGATACGAACAGGACTGCGCAGCCCTGGTCCCGCAGGGCGCGTACGACACCGAAGAGGCGGGCCACCTCGCTGCCGGTGAGGGCGGCGGTCGGCTCGTCCATGATGAGGACGCGGGCGTCGAAGGAGAGCGCCTTGGCCGTCTCGACGAGCTGCTGGTCGGCGATGGAGAGGCCGCGCGCGGGCCGCTCGGGGTCGAGGTCCACCGCGAGGCGGGCGAAGAGCGCACCGGCGGCGGCGTTCATGGCCCGGTGATCCACGCGCCGCAGGGAGCGGCGGGGCTGGCGGCCCATGTATATGTTCTCGGCCACGGACAGGTCGGGGAAGAGCGTCGGTTCCTGGTGGATGACGGCCACCCCTGCGTCGCGGGCGTCGGCCGGGCCGTGCAGGACGACCGGCTCGCCGTTCAGCGAGAGGACACCGGTGTCGGGCCGGTGCACCCCCGCGAAGGTCTTGATCAGGGTGGACTTCCCGGCGCCGTTCTCGCCCGCGAGGGCGTGGACCTGGCCGGCGTACAGCTCCAGGGAGACGTTGCGCAGGGCGCGCACGGCGCCGAAGGACTTGCTCAGGCCCTGCACGGCCAGGACGGGGGGCTCTGGCATGGGTCACACCGATCGGTCGGTCTGAAAGGTTTCAGGGAATTGCAGGGAAGCTAAGCCCGCCCCAACTATCGAGTCAATGGGCGGGACTTGAAAATGCCAGAGGATGCCCGGCGTCCTTGACGGAGCCCGCCGCTGCCCCTAGCTTCACCTTCTGTGAAACGATTCATCACCGAGTCGTTACGGAGCCGACCATGATCAGCAGAAGACGACTGTTGGGCACCACCGCCGGTACCGCCCTCGCCGCCACCCTGGCCCCGGGCGCCACAGAAGCCCAGGCCGCACCCCGCGCCGGGCACCCCGCCATCCGGGTCTCCCGGCCGACCGTGGAGTACGTGCGCAACCCCCTGGGTCTCGACACCCCCCGGCCAAGGCTCAGTTGGCCGATGGCGCCCGAGGGGCACGACCAGACACAGAGCGCTTATCAGATCCGGGTCGCCACCCGGCCGGACCGCCTGACCGCGCCGGACGTGTGGGACAGCGGCAAGGTGAAGTCCGCCGACTCGGTCCTGGTCCCCTACGCGGGGCCGGAGCTGAGGGCGCGGACGCGCTATCACTGGCAGGTCCGGGTCTGGGACGGCATGGGCCGCGTGGGCGCCTGGAGCGAGCCGGCCTCGTGGGAGACGGGTCTCACGGCCGCCTCCGACTGGACGGCACGCTGGATAGCCGCCCCGAGCAAGCTGGTGGGGGCGCCTTCTCTGCAGGGCGCTTCCTGGATCTGGTTCCCCGAGGGCGACCCGGCGAGCGGCGCCCCGGCCGCCACGCGCTGGTTCCGGGCCCGGGTGGAGGTCCCGGCCGGGGTGACGCGCGCCCGCCTGGTCATGACGGCCGACGACGGCTTCACCGCCCACGTGAACGGCGTGCCCCTCGCGCACACCGAGCCGGACGGCCCTGCGGAGAACTGGAAGCGCCCGGTCGTCGTGGAGGCCCGACTGGACCCTGGACCGGCGGTGTTCGCCGTGGCCGCGACCAACGCCACCGAGAGCCCGGCCGGTCTGCTCGGTCTGATCGAGCTGACCACCCCGTCCGGTGTGCGCACTGTCGTGACCGACGCGTCGTGGAAGACGGTGGCCGAGGAGCCCACGGGCGACTGGCGTTCGGCCGACTACGACGACAGTGCCTGGCCGGCGGCCAAGGTCGTCGCCCCCTGGGGGCAGGGCCCTTGGGGCAAGGTGACCGCCGCCTGGTCCCCCGCCGCGCAGTTGCGCCACGAGTTCCGCCTCCCGGCCGGGAAGACCGTCGCCCGGGCGCGCCTGTACTCCTCCGCGCTCGGCCTCTACGACGCCCACCTCAACGGCGCACGCGTCGGCGAGGACCGCCTCGCACCCGGCTGGACGGACTACCGCGAGCGCGTCCAGTACCAGACCCACGACGTGACGGACCGCCTCACCTCCGGCACCAACGCCCTCGCCGTGACTCTCGCGGCGGGTTGGTACGCGGGCAACATCGCCTGGTTCGGGCCGCACCAGTACGGCGAACGCCCGGCTTTCATAGGGCAGCTGGAAGTGACCTACACCGACGGCTCGACGGACCGCGTGCTGTCGGACTCCCGCTGGCGTGCGACCACCGGGCCGGTCACCGGCGCGGACCTGCTCTCCGGCGAGGACTACGACGCCCGTCTGGAGACACCGGGCTGGACGCGGGCGGGCTTCGACGACACCGGCTGGACGCCCGTCGACGAGGCCGACAAGGTGGCGGCGAAACTGGTCGCCCAGGTCGACGGCCCGGTCCGGGTCGAGCGCGAGGTCGCCGCCAAGAAGGTCACGGAACCCCAGCCCGGTGTGTTCGTCTTCGACCTGGGCCAGAACATGGTGGGCGCGGTCCGGCTGCGCGTCCGGGGTGAGGCGGGCACCTCGGTACGGCTGCGCCACGCGGAGGTTCTGAACCCCGACGGCACGCTGTACACCGCGAACCTGCGCACCGCGCGGGCCACGGACACCTACGTCCTCAAGGGTGGCGGCACCGAGATCTTCGAGCCGCGCTTCACCTTCCACGGCTTCCGGTACGTCGAGGTCACCGGCTTCCCCGGCAGGCCGCCGCTCGACGCGGTCACCGGCCGGGTGCTGCACACCTCGGCCCCCTTCACCATGTCCTTCAAGACCAATGTGCCGATGCTCAACCAGCTGCACAGCAACATCACTTGGGGTCAGCGCGGCAACTTCCTCTCCGTCCCGACGGACACCCCGGCCCGCGACGAACGGCTCGGCTGGACCGGTGACATCAACGTCTTCGCGCCGACGGCCGCCTACACCATGGAGTCGGCGCGCTTCCTCACCAAGTGGCTGGACGACCTGCGCGACGGCCAGTCGCCGGACGGCGCCTTCCCGAACGTGGCCCCCGTGATGGACGTCGGCGTCGGCGCGGCGGGCTGGGGCGACGCCGGGGTGACCGTGCCGTGGGCGTTGTACCGGATGTACGGGGACGTACGGGTGCTGGAGCGGGCCTGGGCGTCGATGGTGCGGTGGCTCGACTACCTGAAGGCGCACAGCACCGGGTATCTGCGGCCCGACGAGGGCTACGGGGACTGGCTGAACCTCCAGGACGAGACCCCCAAGGACGTGATCGGCACCGCGTACTTCGCGCACAGTGCCGATCTGGTGGCGCGGGCGGCCGAGGCGCTGGGCCGGGACCCGGAGCCGTACCGGACGCTCTTCGGACAGGTGCGGGACGCCTTCCGGGCCGCGTACGTCACCGGGGGCGGCCGGGTGAAGGGGGACACGCAGACGGCGTACGTCCTGGCGCTGTCCACGGACCTGCTCTCCGAGGCCGACCGCGCGGCCGCGGCAGCCCGGCTGGTCGAGCTGATCGAGGCGCGGGACGGGCATCTGTCCACCGGCTTCCTCGGCACCCCGAGGCTGCTGCCCGTGCTCACCGACACCGGGCACACCGAGGTCGCCCACCGGCTGCTGACCCAGCGTTCGTACCCCGGCTGGGGCTATCAGATAGACCGGGGCGCGACCACGATGTGGGAGCGCTGGGACTCCATCAAGCCCGACGGCAGCTTCCAGGACGCCGGGATGAACTCTTTCAACCACTACGCGTACGGCTCGGTCGGCGAGTGGATGTACGCCCACCTCGCCGGCATCGCCCCCGCCGCGCCCGGTTTCCGGAAGATCCTGGTGCGGCCCCGCCCGGGCGGGGGTGTGACCGAGGCCCACGCCCGGTTCGACTCGGTCTACGGCCCGGTCTCCACCGACTGGACGACGGGCGAGGAGGGGTTCCGCCTCACCGTCTCCCTGCCGCCCAATACCACCGCCGAGGTGTGGATACCCGAGGGTCGCCGGAAGGCCCGAGTCACAGGCGCCACGGCCACGTTGCTGCGCCGGGAGGACGGCTGCGCCGTCTTCGCCGCGGGCTCGGGCACCCACCGGTTCGCCGGCTGACCACCATCCTCCAGAAGGGCTGCGCGATGACCAGTAAGGACGAGCCCCGCTCGCGGGAGGCCGTGAAGGCGGCGCTGAGCACCCAGGCCGTCGAGACCCCGTCCTGGGCGTACGCGAACTCCGGCACGCGCTTCAAGGTCTTCGCGCAGCCCGGCGTGCCCCGTACCCCCTTCGAGAAGCTGGACGACGCGGCCCGTGTGCACGCGCACACCGGAGCGGCGCCGACCGTCGCCCTGCACATCCCGTGGGACCGCGTGGACGACTACGGCGAACTGGCCGAGTACGCCGTGAAATTGGGTCTACGGATCGGGACGATCAACGCCAACGTCTTCCAGGACGACGACTACAAGCTGGGCTCGGTCACCAATCCGGACCCCGCGGTGCGCCGCAAGGCGGTCCGGCACCTGCTGGACTGCGTGGAGATCATGGAGGCGACCGGGTCGCGGGACCTGAAACTCTGGTTCTCCGACGGCACCAACTACCCCGGCCAGGACGACCTCCGGACCCGCCAGGACCGGCTCGCCGAGGCCCTGCGCACGGTGTACGACCGGCTGGGCGACGGTCACCGGATGCTGCTGGAGTACAAGCTCTTCGAGCCCGCCTTCTACGCCACCGACGTGCCCGACTGGGGCACCGCCTACGCGCACTGTCTCCGACTCGGGCCACAGGCACAGGTGGTGGTCGACACCGGGCACCACGCGCCCGGCACCAATATCGAGTTCATCGTCGCCACCCTGCTCCGCGAGGGGCGGCTCGGCGGCTTCGACTTCAACTCCCGCTTCTACGCGGACGACGACCTGATGGCGGGCGCCGCGGACCCCTTCCAGCTCTTCCGCATCATGTACGAGGTGGTGCGCGGCGGCGGCCTCACCCCGGACGTGGCCTTCATGCTCGACCAGTGCCACAACATCGAGCCGAAGATCCCCGCGATCATCCGCTCGGTGATGAACGTCCAAGAGGCGACCGCCAAGGCGTTGTCGGTCGACGCCGCAGCCCTGGCCGACGCCCAGCGCACTGGTGACGTGCTGGCGGCCAACGGGGTCCTGATGGACGCGTTCAACACGGATGTACGACCGTTGCTCGCCGAGGTACGCGAAGAGGCGGGACTCGATCCCGATCCGATGGCCGCCTACCGGCGTTCGGGCTGGGCGGAACGGATCGTGGCGGAGCGGGTCGGGGGCGAGCAGGCGGGGTGGGGCGCATGACACGGCAGGACGACGTGGTGGGCGAACTCCTGACCCGTGCACACCGGTTGGGAGCCGACCCGCGCAACACCAACTACGCCGGCGGCAACGCCTCCGCGAAGGGCACCGCCGTCGACCCGGTGACCGGTGACGACATCGGACTGCTGTGGGTCAAGGGCTCGGGCGGCGACCTCGGCACCCTCACCCCTGAGGGCCTGGCCGTGCTGCGCCTGGACCGGCTGCGGGCGCTCGCGGGTGTCCATCCGGGAGTCGAGGCCGAGGACCGGATGGTCGCCGCCTTCGACTACTGCCTGCACGGCAAGGGCGGTGCCGCCCCGTCCATCGACACCGCCATGCACGCCCTGGTGGACACGGCCCATGTGGACCATCTGCATCCGGACTCCGGTATCGCGCTCGCCTGCGCGGCGGACGGCGAGAAGCTGACCGCCGAGTGCTTCGGTGAGCAGGTGGTGTGGGTGCCGTGGCAACGGCCCGGCTTTCAGCTCGGGCTCGACATCGCCCGCGTCAAGGAGGCCAACCCGCGCGCGATCGGGGTGATCCTCGGCGGGCACGGCATCACCGCCTGGGGCGACACCTCCGCCGAGTGCGAGCGCAACAGCCTGCACATCATCCGCACCGCCGAAGCCTTCCTGGCCGCGCGCGGCAGGGCGGAGCCCTTTGGGCATCTGCTCGCGGAGTACGCCCCGTTGGAGCCGGCCGCGCGCCGGGAGCGGGCGGCCGCGCTGGCCCCCACGGTCCGCGCGCTCGCCTCCCGGGACCTGCCGCAGGTCGGTCACTTCGACGACTCCGCCGAGATCCTGGAGTTCCTGTCGCGTGCCGAGCACCCGAGGCTGGCCGCGCTCGGCACCTCCTGCCCGGACCACTTCCTGCGCACGAAGGTCCGCCCTCTCGTCCTCGACCTGCCCCCGGCCGCGCCACTGGACGAGGTGCTGGCACGGCTGCGGGATCTGCACGCCGCCTACCGCGAGGAGTACGCGGCCTACTACGCCCGGCACGCGGGCCCCGACTCCCCCGCGATGCGCGGCGCGGACCCCGCGATCGTGCTGGTTCCCGGCGTCGGCATGTTCTCCTTCGGCCGGGACAAGCAGACGGCGCGGGTCGCGGGCGAGTTCTACCGCAACGCCGTCAACGTGATGCGCGGGGCCGAGGCGGTGTCGTCGTACGCGCCCATCGAGGAGCGGGAGAAGTTCCGCATCGAGTACTGGGAGCTGGAGGAGGCCAAGCTGCGCCGGATGCCGAGGCCGCGCCCGCTGGCCACCCGGATCGCGCTGGTGACGGGCGCCGGCTCCGGTATCGGCCGGGCCATCGCGCACCGGCTGGCCGCCGAGGGGGCCTGTGTGGTCGTGGCCGACGTCAAGGGCGCGGAGGCGGTGGCCGAGGAACTGGGCGGGGCGGACCGGGCGGTCGCGGTCACGGTGGACGTGACGAGCGAGGAGCAGATCGCCGCCGCGTTCCGCCGGGCGGTGCTGGCCTTCGGCGGGGTGGACCTGGTCGTCAACTGCGCCGGGATCTCCGTGTCGAGGCCGCTGCTGGAGACGACGGCACGGGACTGGGATCTCCAGCACGCCATCATGGCCCGCGGCTCCTTCCTGGTCTCCCGCGAGGCGGCACGGGTGATGACCGAGCAGCAACTCGGCGGCGACATCATCTACATCGCGTCCAAGAACTCGGTGTTCGCGGGCCCGGACAACATCGCCTACTCGGCGGCCAAGGCCGACCAGGCCCATCAGGTACGTCTTCTGGCGGCGGAGCTGGGCAAGCACGGGATCCGGGTGAACGGCGTCAACCCGGACGGTGTGGTGCGCGGCTCCGGCATCTTCGCGGGCGGCTGGGGCGCCCGGCGCGCGGCGGCCTATGGCATCCCGGAGGACGAGCTGGGCGCGTTCTACGCCCGCCGCACCCTGCTGGGCCGCGAGGTGCTGCCCGAACACGTCGCCAACGCGGTGTTCGCGCTGACCGGCGGGGACCTGACCCATACGACGGGTACGCACATCCCGGTCGACGCGGGTGTGGCGGCCGCGTTCCTGCGGTGACCGCCCAGAACGCGTACGCCGCCGTCGACCTGGGCGCCTCCAGCGGCCGGGTCATGGTCGGCCGGGTCGGACCGGACACCCTCCGCCTCACGGAGGCCCACCGCTTCCCGAACCGCCCGGTACGCCTGCCGACCGGGCTGCACTGGGACGTGCTCGGCCTGTACGCCGGTGTCCTCGCCGGCCTGCGTGCGGCGGGACGCCTGGCCCGGCTCACCTCGGTCGGCATCGACTCCTGGGCAGTGGACCACGGCCTGCTGGACGCCGACGGCGCCCTCCTCGGCAACCCGGTGCACTACCGGGACACCCGTACCGAGGGCGTCCCCGAGCAGGTGTGGGTGAAGCTGCCGCCGACGGCGCTGTACGCGCACACGGGACTCCAGCACGCCCCCTTCAACACGCTGTACCAGCTCGTCGCGGCCCGGAACAGCGCGCAACTCCGGGCGGCAAAACAGGCGTTGCTGATCCCGGACCTGCTGACGTACTGGCTGACGGGGACGCGCGGCACCGAGCTGACCAACGCCTCGACCACCCAGCTGGTCGACCCGCGTACCCGTACCTGGTCGCACGAGGTGGCGGACCGGGCCGGCATCGACCTGGCGCTCTTTCCCCCGCTGCGCCTGCCGGGCACCCCGGCGGGGCCGCTGCTGCCCGCCGTGCTGGAGGAGACGGGGCTGACCGCGCCGGTGCCCGTGACCACGGTGGCCTCGCACGACACGGCGTCAGCCGTCGCCGCGGTTCCGGCCGCCGCCGGGGAACGGTTCGCGTACGTCTGCACCGGCACCTGGTCCCTGGCGGGGGTCGAACTCGACTCCCCCGTGCTGACGGAGGAGAGCAGGCTGGCCAACTTCACCAATGAACTCGGCCTGGACTCCACGGTTCGCTATCTGCGCAACATCATGGGCCTGTGGCTCCTCCAGGAGTGCCTGCGCGCCTGGGGTGAGCCGGACCTCGGCCCGCTCCTCGACGCGGCAGCGGCAGCGGAGCCGCTCCGGTCGGTCGTGGACGCGGGCGACCCGGAGTTCCTGGCCCCCGGCCGGATGCCGGACCGTATCGCCGCCGCCTGCCGGGCCACCGGGCAGCCGGTGCCCGAGGGCCGGGCGGCGACCGTCCGTTGCGTCCTGGACTCCCTCGCCCTGGCCCACCACCGGGCCGTTGACGACGCCCAGCGCCTGTCCGGACGCTCCGTGGACGTCGTACGCGTGGTCGGTGGGGGCGCGCGCAACGCGTTGCTCTGCCAGCTCACCGCCGACGCGTGCGGGCTCCCGGTCGTCGCGGGCCCGACCGAGGCGGCGGCCCTGGGCAACGTGCTCGTCCAGGCCCGCACGCACGACGACACCGGCGCGTCCCTGGCCGAGCTGCGCGCACTGGTGGCCCGTACCCAGCCGCTGAGCCGGTACGAACCGCAGGGCACGACGCGTGTGTGGCGGGCGGCCGGTCAACGGCTGGGCCGGGGTCGGACTCCGGTGGCGGTCACGGCCGAGGAGTAGACGGCGGTTCGCATCGCGCTGGAAGGGCTCATGTCACTCCTCACCCGTTTGCGGACCGGGAAAGCGCCGGGCACACAGCCGGGGGCGGCGGCCTGAGAGCCCACACCGACGGGCAAAAAATCGCAGGTGGGACTACCTGTGAAGCGAGGGACGGCCGCGCGGATGCCGCGCGCCCGGCACCCGGCACGGCAGGGCGGTGGGGGCGTGGCCGCCACGCACATGGGAGAGACTGGGACCCCGGCCCGATTCCGGCGGGCCGGGGCTCCACAGTATGTGCCCGGTTACGGCCTAGTACTCGTCGTGGTGACGCTTGACCACCCGGAAGCTG
>NZ_WWKH01000705.1:0-10771 GCF_009865595.1 Streptomyces sp. SID1328
GCAGCACGCCGTCGGCGCCCTGCATGCGCAGTAGTTGCAGCAGGGTGCGGCCCTCGGGGTCGGCCGCGTCGATGACCTCGGCGAGCCGGGCCGGGTCCACGGCGGCGGCGCGGGCCAGCGCGGCGGCCTCGGCGACCGTGCGCCAACTGCCGTACGTGACGACATTGCGGGCGATCTTGGTGGCCATGCCGGCGCCGGACGGGCCGCAGTGCACCACCTTCCTCGCCCAGTCCACGAGGACGGGCAGGGCCGCGTCCACGGTCTTCTGCTCGCCTCCGAGGATGGCGACCATACCGTTCTCGGCGGCCTTGTCGCCCGGGGTCACCCCACAGTCGAGGAAGCCCACGCCGAACTCGGCACACAGCGCCGCTAGTTCGTGGACGACCGGCAGGGCGACGGTGGCGAGCAGGACGACGGTCAGTCCCGGCCGGGCCGCCCGCAGCAGGCCGTCGTTGCCGCCGATGACCTCGCGGGCCTGGTCGGCGTTGACCACCGCGACCATCACGACGTCGGACGCCTCGGCCACCTCGGCGGGTGAGCCGAGCGGATCGGGTACGCCGGCCAGGTCCGCGGCGGCGTCCGGGCGGACGTCGTAGACCGCGGGGATGCGTCCGCTGCGGGCCAGGCTGACGGCCACACCGCCGCCGATCATGCCCAGGCCGATCACACCGGCCCTAAGGGTGTCGCTCATGCCGCACTCCCAGTGAGAAGGGGGGCCGCCGCGGCGACCTGTGCTCGGTAGCCGCGCAGGGCGCGAACCATGTTGATGCCGACCGCCGCGCAGGTCCGGCCGTTCCTGCCGTACAGAGCGACCAACTTTCGCTCGGCCGTGCTGCCTTCTACGACGCGGACCTCGTCGGCGCCACGGGTCCGGCCGTAGATCTGGATCTTCAGGTCGTACTGGTCGGACCACACGTAGGGCACCGGGGCGAAAGGCGTGGCGCGCTCGGGTCCGGCCAGGATGTTGCGAGCGACGGCCAGGCCCTGCTCGGCGGCGTTCGTGCGGTGCTCGATCCGCCAGGGCTCACCGGTGCGCGTGTTGAGCCAGCAGGCGACATCGCCCGCTGCCCACACCCCAGAACCGGCGTACAGGGTGGCGTCGCACTCCACCCCGTTGCCGACCGGAACGCCGCTGCCGGTGAGCCACTCGGTGTTGGGCTGGGCGCCGATGCCGACCAGGACGACGTCCGCGGCCAACGTGCGACCGTCGGCGAGACGCACCCCGCTCGCCCGCCCGCCGTCGGCGAGGACCCGGTCGACGAGAACCCCGGTCTCGATCCTCACGCCGTGCTCGTGATGGACGGTACGCAGCAGGGCGCCGAGTTCCTCGCCGAGGGCATCGCCCATCGGCTGGGCAGTGTCGGTGACGAGGGTGACCTCGCAGCCCAGTCCGCGTGCCACGGCAGCGACCTCGGCACCGACGAAGCCGCCACCGACCACCACGAGATGCGGCTGCTCCGCGAGGTCCTCGCGCAGCGCGAGCGCGTCCTCCAGGGTGCGCAGTACGTGCACACCGGGCAGCGATTCGGTGCCCGGCAGTCGGCGGGCCCGGGTGCCGGTGGCCACCACCAGGGCGTCATAGCCGACGAGACTTCCGTCGCCCAGGGTGACCTGGCCGGCGGTGGTGTCCAGGGCGGTAGCCGGTTGGCCCAGGCGCAGTTGGAGGTCGAGGGCTGCGATGTCGTTCTCCCCGCGCAGGCGGAGCCGGTCGGTCTCCCACGCGCCGGACAGCAGCTGTTTCGACAGCGGTGGCCGGTCGTAGGGAAGGTGCTTCTCTTCGCCGATCAGCGTGAGCGACCCGGTGTAGCCCTCGCGCCGCAGTCCCTCTACGACGCTCAGTCCCGCCGCGGAAGCGCCGACCACAGCGATCCTCGACGGAGCGGCGGCCATGGCACTCACACCCGAACCTGGATCACGGCGGCAGGGCAGACCGCCGCGGCCTGGGCCACGTTCTCGGCCTGCTCGGCCGGCGGATTGTCATCGAGCAGAACCACGACGCCGTCCTCGTCACGCTGGTCGAAGACCTCCGGCGCCGCCAGCACGCACTGGCCAGCACCGCAGCACTTGTCGAAGTCGATGGAGATGTCCATGGGGGGATCCACTTCCGTCAAGCCCGCGAAAACGGGCGACCCAGAGCCAGGCACATATGGTTGCTCTAGGCACCTAACTTAGTTCAGCGGCGACTGTACTCCTGCGCATACGGGGCAGCAACCAGCCCTACAGGCAGGGGTGTTGACAGCGTGAAGGACGTGTGAACGCGGGATACACCGCCGGCAGCCGCCCCCTCACCAAGGGGCGACGGTTCCGGCTACGTCTGCGGGCCGTCCGGCCCCGAAGTGCTCCTGAGCGCCCTGATCCGGCGCGACGCCTCGGTCTCGGATCCGCTTCCGGCGAGGAACGGGGCGCCGGGGGCGCCGACGACAAGCGAGTCGACCAATCCGTCGGCGAGCTGCAGGATCAGATCTTCCGAGGACTCGTCGCGGTTGAGGCTGTGATGCAGCGAGACCATGCCATGCAGTCCGGCCCACAGCGTCTGCGCGGCCTGCTCCACCGGAAGGGACAGGCCGAACCCGCCTTCCGCGCAGCTGTGCAGGCCAGCGCGCAGACCGGCGGAAATGTGGCGGGCGGGGTGGGCGCCGATCCTGCTCGGGTCCGCCGCCGGCTGGTGTACCTCGAACATGAGCCGGTAGTGGCCGGGGCTGCCCAGCGCGAACCGGCAGTACGCGTGTGCCTGCGCCCGGACCCGGCCCCGCGGATCCGCGTCGCCTCCAGCCAGGGCCGCGGCAGCCATCTGGGCGGCCAGCTCGCCGTAGCGGTCCTCAAGCGCTGCCCACACCAGCTCGGTCTTATCCTCGAAATGCAGGTAGATACTCGGAGCGGAGATGCCCACCTCCTTGGCGACCGCCCGCATCGTCAGCCGCTCGGAGCTGCCCCACTCGCCGAGCAGTCGTTGGACCGCTTCCACGATCTCCCGGCGCCGCCGCGAACCCTGCTCGTCACGCTGACCGCCACCGGCCGGCCCTGCCTCCATCGCCTGCACTCCCCTTCCGCCCATAGGTTAGCCAGCTCGTCCCCACTGTCAGGACTACGGTGCGGGCGAACGGCGGCGTAGCGATGCCGCAACCGAGCACAGCGAGATCGGACGCTGATCGGTACGGGTCAACACGCAGGACTTGATGGGGAACAGACCTTGTAGGTGTAGCGCTTGGTCGTGAGCTGACGGCCGCAGCCACCTTCGAACAGGGTGCCGCACCAGATGGTCCCGTCCTCGTGTTCGGCTCGGAAGCGGTCGAGTTCCTCCGGGGTCTCAGGGCACAAGGCCGGCTGGTCGGAATCTGCGGTACGGGTAAGGCGCGCGGGGCCTACCTCGCCGTTCCGATCGTGCCCGGCGAGTGAACGTCGTCAGCCCGGGCTGGGTGAAGGAGACCCTCGAAAAGCTCGGCATGGACAGCCGGTGTTCACGGACCCGGTGGCGGGCAGGTAACGCACGGCGATGTCAGGGTGCCGGGCCAGGTCCGGGGTGTGGAGCATGGTTTCTTGCAGGGCGACGGCGATGCGCCGTTCCCGGGCGTGGGCCTGGCGCAGCCTTGGGCGCGGTGGCCGAGGGAGTCAGCGTCTTGGCGGGCTTGGTGCTGTTGTCGTCGCTGCTGCTGCACGCGGTGAGCGTGGCGGCGAGCGCGAGGGCGGCGAGCGTGGTCATGGTGGCGCGGTTCATGTGATCCCTGCGGTGGTGCTGATGGTTCGCGTGATGCGACTCACGAGGGGCCAAATGGTTGCACGCCACATCTGCACCGCCGCAGAAGACTAGAGCCCCGGTCCGGATCTTGATCCGGGGAAACGGGCCGGGGGCGTGGGCGGGTCTTGCCTCACGTCCACTCCCCCAGCCCGGCTTTACGGCGGCCGCGGCCGGTGCTCGGTGACGGATGCCTGGCAGCGGGCACGCGCATGACTCCTCCTGGTCGTGTACACAACCAAGAACCGTCAGCGGCGTCCGCCGCAGTTCCCGCTAGGCCTCATTACCGGCGCGCTCGGCGCGCTGCCTGGTCGCTCACCTGACGCAGGCAAGCCGGCTCACCCATTGGGACAAGGTGAGCGAGGTGGCCGGGGCCCGTCGGGCGGCACTGTGTCGACGGCTTCGGTGCCGTGAGCCATGGCGGCATGCGGCCGGGCTAGGCAGGTACGACGCCTGCTGTCGGCCGGCGTCGCACGCCAGGGCCTTGCGGAGCAAGGACAGGTGTTCGGGCACGGCCGCGAGGCAGTGGTGCTCGTCCCGGCAGTGAGAGTGCAGGACGTTGAGCGCGTGTCCTTGGAGCAGGTCGCCAATGGTGCGGCAATCCTGGGAGGACCTGAGCATGGCGGTTCCCTTCGTGCAGGGGTGAGAATCGCGCCGTCAACGGGACCAGTGTGCGGCTGGTGCACCGCTACGACAGCTCCGTTTCATCACCTCACCATCGCCCAGGAACCGCCCCTTGCGCGTCGTCCCGGTGAAGCCATTCCCATGTACCACGGCCGTGGTATCCGGCAGGCCGGCCTACGACGAGCCCTAACGCGTTCCGCGGCCACGACGGCGTTCACCCGGTCACTGAGGGACGAGTCGCCGTCGTCGCCGGGCTGACCAGGCCGCACTGGTAGGCGATGACCACGAGCTGGGCCCGGTCGCGGGCGGCGAGCTTGGTCATGGCCCGGTTGACGTGAGTCTTGGCCGTCAGTGGGCTGACGAACAGACGCTCGGCGATCTCGTCGTTCGACAGTCCCAGCGCGACAAGCCCCAGGACATCGCGTTCCCGTCGCGTCAGGCGTACCAGCCGCTCGTGCACCGCTGCCGTGCACGGTTCCGGTTGCGCCAGGAACCGCCTGATCAGCCCTCGGGTCGCCGATGGGGACAGCAGCGCGTCACCTGCGGCGACCGTGCGGACGGCGTCGAGCAGCTCCTCGGGCCGGACGCCCTTGCCGAGAAAACCGCTCGCACCTGCCCGCAGTGCCTCCGCGACGTACTCGTCCTCCTCGAAGGTGGTCAGGATCAGGACCTTCACCGCCGCGAGGTCCTCGGCCTCGCCGATCAGCCGCGTGGCGGCGAGGCCGTCCATCTCGGGCATGCGGATGTCCATGAGGATCACATCCGGCCGCTGCGTCCCCGCCAGCTCTACCGCCTCGCGGCCGTTGGACGCCTCGCCCACGGTCTCCATGTCGTCGACGGAGTCGAACAGCATCTTGAACGTGCCCCGCAACAGAGCCTGGTCATCGGCTAGCAGTACGCGGATCGTCATGCCCACCTCTCCTCGCGTCCCGCCCGATCGGTGCCACGATTGCCGCGCCCGGCCGCAGCGGCAGTTCGGCGGTCACGGTGAAGCCCCCGTCGGGGCCCGCCGCGGCCTCCAGCTTCCCCCCGACGCTGGCCGCACGCTCGCGCATCCCGATCAGCCCGTGGCCGGTCCCGAGGTGGGGCTCGTGCGGTCCGCCACGTCCGTCGTCCTCGACCGTGATCGTCAGCCATTGGGGCCGGTAGTGCAGGAAGAGGCGGGCGTGATCGGCGCCGGCGTGCTTGCGCACATTCGTCAGGGCTTCCTGCACGATGCGGTACGCGGCCAGATCCACCGCCGGCGCAAGCGGCTCGGCCATGCCGCGTCGCGTGTGCCTGACGGACAGGCCGACACGCTCGAAGGACGCGACAAGCTCCGGTACCTGCGCCAGGCCCGGCATCGGATCCCGCGGCGCTTCCGGATCGTCGGACTGCCGCAGGAGGCCCACCGTCACCCGGAGTTCCTCCAGGGCGGACCGACTGGTGTCCCGGATGGCCTCCAAAGCGGTGACCAACTGCTCCGGCCGCCGCTCCACCAGGTGAACAGCAACACCGGCCTGTGCGTTGATCAAGGCGATGTGGTGTGCGACCACGTCGTGCAGCTCGCGCGCGATCCGGACCCGCTCGGCCGCCACCCGTTGCCGCGCCTCCTGCTCACGGGTCCCCTCCGCGTGCTCCGCCCGTTCCTCCACGGCCGCCACGTACGCGCGACGTGAGCGGACCCCGTCTCCCACGGCGGCGGGCAGAGCCGTCCAGGCCAGCAACGCCGCGTTGTCCGGGTCCAGCCATGGGCCGGGGCCGAACGCCATGGCCGCCCCCACCAGCAGGGCAGCCGAGGCCGACGCCACCATCCAGGTGGTCCGCCGGTCGGTCCGGGCGGCCACGGTGTAGACGGACACGATCACCGGGCTCGTCACCAGCGGACTCTCCCGAACCCCGAGCACCTCGAAGAACACCCCGCAGGCAACCGCGGTGACCAGTACGCCGAACGGGTGGCGACGACGCCACAGCAACGCGAAACAGCCGACCGCCGCCAGCGCCACGGCAGACGGGCGGACCGAAAACCGGTGCTCGTGCGGAATCACGGAGGCGGCCACGACCGAGAGCACGAACAGCACAACCGGCCCCAGCACGTCCAGCGTGCCGACCGGGGCGCCCGCCCCCCGCCGCCAACCGTTGATCACTGGCATACCACCACGGTAGGGTCGCCGCCCGAGTGCCGCTTGCTTGCCACACCGGTCACCGCTGCAGAGGGGTCCGACCGACCCCGGACACGACAGCCAGTGCACGTCTCCGGCAGGCCGCTGCACGGCTCACGGATCCTTGGCCACCACCAGCCGTCCACCGTGAAGGCGTTCAGCGGCCCAGGATTCGGCAGAGTGCGACGTACGAACTCATCGTCGATACGAGCAACCAGCCGGCTAACGGCCGGGTTGCTCGAATGCCGTCGACGATCCCGGTCTTCACGTCGGCACCAGGTGGTCGATGACCCGGCGAGGGGCCGCAGCCGCACATCCGGGCTGGCGGCGCAGCCTCGCTCGGCGAGCAAGGGCCGCACTTCTGCGATGGCCTGAGTGATACCGTGGGCGGCCGACACCGAACCAGCAGGCGAGCGCGTCGTACGTGGTGGTTTGCCGGAAGTTCACGAGAGTGGCCAAGAGCCGGTCGACGAACACCAACCGGTGCGTCGCACCCGCGGCCGAGACGCAAGCTTGGCCTGGTGCCGTTCGTCCCACAACGGGTGTCCAGCTCTGCGACGAGTTCAGCGATCGCGTGGGCCGACAGGCCCGTGATCCTCCGGTCGCTGGTGATCGCTGCACGAGACGCGTTCCCCATCACACGACCATGATTGACGATCATCAGCCCGACGCGTCACCGCCGCCGCGCCCGAGCGTGTTGAGACCAAGGACAAGGAGAAGCGTTTGATGACGGCGCGTACACGACGCACCAGGCTGACGGCTGCGGTCGGCGTACTCGGCGGCCTACTCGCCGTCACGGCTCTCTGCGGTACCAGTCATGCCGCCACCAGCGGAAATGACGCCGGGAGCACTCGGGGCACGCACGCTGCGGCGGATCCGTCGGCCGCCCAGGACAGCTCCGGCGCCCAGATAGAGATCACGCCCGGGCAGGGTGCCCACAACGTCGGGGTGAACGACGTCGTGCAGGCCACCGTCAGCAACGGCACGCTCACTAAGGTGACCATGACCGCCGTCGCGACCGGGACCGAGGTGCCGGGCACCCTTTCCGCGGACGGCACGTCCTGGACGCCAGACGTCCAGCTGAACCCGGCCACCAAGTACCAGATCGCCGCAGAGGCCCAGGACGCCCAGGGCCGCTCCGCCACCGACAACGCCACGATCACCACGGTCTCCCCGGCCAACGACTTCATCGGGCACCTGTCCCCCGAGAACGGCTCGACCGTCGGCGTGGGCATGCCGGTCACGGTCACCTTCGACAAGGCGGTCAGCGACAAGGCGGCCGTGCAGTCGCAGATCCAGGTCAGCTCCAGCAGTGGACAGCAGGTCGCCGGCCACTGGCTCAACGACGGCCGCCTGGACTTCCGCCCCCAGACCTTCTGGAAACCCGACTCCACCGTCACCGTCAACCTCAACGCCCGCGGCCTCCAGAAGAAGATCACGTTCAAGATCGGCCGGAGCCAGGTCAGCACGGTCGACGCCAGGACCAAGCAGATGACCGTCGTGCGGAACGGCAAGACGATCAAGACCATCCCAATCTCGTCCGGCAGCCCCGAGCACCCGACGTACAACGGGCAGATGGTCATCTCCGAGAAGTTCCGCCATGTCCACATGAACGCCACGAGCGTCGGCCTCACGGACAAGGACGGCAAGCCCGCGTACGACATCGAGGCCGTACCGCACGCCATGCGCCTGTCCGACTCGGGCACGTTCATCCACGGCAACTACTGGGGCGCCGACTCCGTCTTCGGCAAGGTCAACACCAGCCACGGCTGCGTAGGCCTGAAGGACGCCAGGGGCGGCGGTGACGCCAAGCAGACAGCCGCGTGGTTCTTCGACCACTCGCTGATCGGCGACGTCGTCATCGTCAAGAACTCCGACGACACGACCAAACTGGCCCCGGACAACGGTCTCAGCGACTGGAACATGCCGTGGAACCAGTGGGTCGCCGGAAGCGCGGCCAACTGACGCCACGTCCCGTTCCACGCACCTGAGCGCGCGTCCCTTCGCCGGGCGGCGGCCGACACCACATCGGCCGCTGCCCGGTGTGTTGGGGCGATTGAATGGCCTTGTCACAGCGCGTACGGTCGGAACGGCCGCTCCGGCCGGTCGTCCGGCAGGCTCACGTCCTTCCACCCGCCCCGAGTGGTCTGTGGTCAGAGGGTTCTTCGCTTGGCGTGGCCGACCAGAGCCCTACCTACCCGGGCCACCCGACGGGCGCGGGTCGTACAGCGTCCAGCCGCCGGGCCGACGTTTTACGCCCTCGCGCCTCCCTCCTCATCGGCTGCGCCGAACGAGCACCCGCCACGTGTGTCTCAGCAACCATCCGCCGGTCTCTGTCACGCCATTTGCCGAGACGGTTTACCGTGTCACGTCATGACGGTCTTGATCATCGGCGGAAGTGGCTTCCTGGGCGCCGAGTTGATCCGGCAGGCAGCCATGGCCCGTCACGCAACGGCCGCGACCTATGCCACCAGTCCCGGCACCGCTTCCCACGCCGCGTGGTACCCGCTTGACCTGCGGAATGCCGAACGCGTGGACGCCGTCATGGCCGAAGTCGGCGCGGATCTCGTCGTCAACGCGTCGAGCGGCGACGCCGACTGGGCGGTGACGGCGCAGGGGCCCGTCCGGTTGGCGATGGCGGCGGCGAAGTACGGAAGCCGCCTGGTCCACGTGTCCAGCGACGCGGTGTTCTCCGGCGCTCGCGTCCACTACGACGAGTCATGCCTGCCTGACCCCGGCACCCCGTACGGGGCGGCGAAGGCGGCAGCGGAGACCGGGATCCTCCTCGTGCATCCGCAGACCGTCGTCGCCCGCACGTCGCTGATCATCGGCAACGGCGATTCCGTGCACGAGCGCATCGTGCATGAACTGGCCACCGGTACCCGGGACGGCGTCCTGTTCACCGACGACATCCGCTGCCCGGTGCACGTCGCCGACCTGGCCGCCGCCCTCCTGGAACTGGCGTGCGGCGACACGGCCGGCGTCCACCACCTCGCAGGGCCCGACCCTATGAGCCGTCACGAGCTCGGCATCCTCATCGCCACACGTGACGGCCTGGACGCCTCCCGGCTCCCCACAGGCCTGCGCTCCCACAGCACCCTTCCCGACGCCCTCGACGTACGCCTCGACAGCCGAGCCACCCAGCGGAAACTACACACCACGCTGCGCGGTGCCCGCCGTTTCTGCACCACATCAGCGTGACCGCCCAACCCGACACCGAGCTGCGGGCTCGCGCTACCTCTGTTCCTGCGCGGCGACATGCCCCGTGAGCAGTCCGCGTCCCGCGACTTCACGCTTCGCAACCGACCAAGGGTCCACGTTCGTCTGACCGACGACGGCACCGGGAACGACCGGGGCCGAAGTCCGCAGGCAGCGGACGCCTCTGGTCCTCGAGGCCGACCCGCACCATAGAGCCAGACCGGCGGCCAGCGCAGCCGGTCGGCGCCCCCGGTCGTCGGTGATCCGAATGATCCAACGGCATCGGCGGACTTCCGGCTTGCCCGGCAACGGCTTCTCCGACCCGCACCATGAGGTCGTCGAACGGCGCAGCACGAAGCGGCGCGGAACTTGGCGCCGGCGGGCAACGCTGCTGCCCGAAGCGCTGGGATCGACTCGGTGAACATGCGGGCCCTGAGCTCCCGGAGACAGGACCTGCATGGTGCCGACCGTTTTGTTCGCCGTGGCGATGATCCGCGCGGTGATCAGCCGGAGCTGGGTGGCGTAGGCCGGGGAGTCCCGGCGCCGAGCTGCCCGGTCTCCGGGCGGAAGGCGA
Source organism: Streptomyces sp. SID1328 (assembly GCF_009865595.1). Taxonomy (NCBI): domain Bacteria; kingdom Bacillati; phylum Actinomycetota; class Actinomycetes; order Kitasatosporales; family Streptomycetaceae; genus Streptomyces; species Streptomyces sp. SID1328. Next base: position 10,271 of record NZ_WWKH01000705.1, read on the forward strand.
CGGCCGTGGCGGGGCAGTGGCGAGGCGACGACCGCGGCGATGTCGGGCCAGCGGTCCAGGACGCTGACGCTGGCGGCGGGGAGTTCCCAGGCCCGGGCGGCCATCAAGCCCGGGAGCACGGTGGCGACTCCGGTCGGCGGCACGGCAGCGGCCAAACCGGTATCACCACTCCTGGGGATGAACGTCGTGGGGCGACGGAGTGGTGAAGTGTTCCGCCTGGACAGACGGGTGTCATGAAACTGCCGCGCGTGGAGCGCCTCCGCACCTGAGCGACCTCGCTGCTCGCTACCGTCACCACGACCGTCCTGGCCGCATCACTGGTCGGCCTCTCCCCCGCCCACGCCGCCGCGCCTGCGGCCACCCCTACGGTGGCCCAGGACCAGATCGCGTGTCCGCGCGGGTTCGTGTGCATCTACCCCGACATCAACTTCAACGGCCAGCTCTACGTCAAACGCGCCGTCGACGGGTCCGTGCGGCACCTGCCCGACTACATCCGCGGCA
>NZ_WWKH01000706.1:0-7571 GCF_009865595.1 Streptomyces sp. SID1328
CAACCCGGCGAAGGTATGCGGTCAGAGCACTAGAGGCGGATCCCAGTCACAAGATCATCACGCTTCACGCTGCCGGGGGCGAGTGAGGGGGCGCGGCTTTGAGCCTCGGATTGTGGTGCAACCCGAGCCGAAAGCGGATGCATCGACCTCGGTCCGCGTGACGGTTTCGACTGAGTGAACCTTTGGTTGGCGCATGTCAAGAGGCGTGAAGCGAATCTGAGTGTCCTTACGGTCACGGGGGAGCGTGACGTGAAGATACCGTCACGACTTCTCTCCTTTATGCTCACCCGACTTGCGGAACATGAGGTTCCGTATGGTGATCACGGGAGCTGTGATGAGACTCAAGGGGAGAAGGTTCTTCTCAGCTTCAGGGGGGCGGGCGAGAAGTTCGCGCGCCTTGTTGAGACGCACCGCAGTCGCGGTGGCCGCAGTCCTTGCGGCCGAGACGGCGTTGGTCTCACTGGAGACGGGCGCTGCGTTCGGGGCCAGTTCTGCGGCGACAGGTGCGGCGTCTGCCTCCTCGGGGACGAAGTCCGCCGCACCGTCGGCGGATTCAGTGGCGGCAGCGCTGTTGATGGCGCGTCTTCAAGACCGAAACATCGAGGCGACCTCCCAACGGACGGAGACCTCGACGACGTATGCGCTGCCCAGTGGCGAACTGCGGACGTCTACGTACGCCGCACCGGTGCGGCAGATGGTGGACGGCCATTGGCGGGACATCGACACCGCACTGTCGGACACCGGGCCCGCTTTGGAACCGGAGGTGGCAGCAGCCGACATCGCCGTCTCCGACGGGGGCGACACCGATCTGGTGGCGGTGACCAGGGGAAGCAAGTCTTTCGGCCTGGGGTGGGAATCGAAGCTGCCTGCGCCGGAGGTGAAGGACGACACCGCCTCATACGACCTGGGCGACAAGCAGACGCTGACGGTGACCGCGCTGGCGCAGGGCTTCAGCCAGAACATCGTCCTGGACGCCGCGCCCGGCGGGAACCTCGACTACCGCATTCCGCTGGAGCTGAAGGGGCTGAAGCTGTCAGTGGCCGACTCGGGCCATCTGCTGCTGAAAGACGCCGACAACAAGCTGGTCGCCGAGGCGCCGGCTCCGATGATGTGGGACTCCTCCAAAGACGACTCCTCGGGCGAGTCCAGCCACCAGGCGAGGGTCAGTACCAAGGTCGAAACCGCCGACGACGGCTCCCAGACCCTTGTCCTCACGCCTGATGCCGACTACTTCGCGCAGGACCTGACCTACCCGGTCACCGTTGACCCCACGTCCACTCTGGCAGTGACCACGGATACGTGGGTGGCCACCAACTATCCGGACTCGCAGGTCTCCTCTACGGAGCTGAAGTCGGGCACGTACGACGCGGGCACGACGAAGGCCCGCTCCTACCTCAAGTTCGACGTGTCGGCGTTCAAGGGCAAGCACATCACCGACACCAACCTCGCCCTGTACTCGTATTACTCCTCAACCTGCTCGACCTCCGGGGCGGGCACGCAGGTGCGGCGGATTACCACGTCCTGGTCGTCCTCGGACATCACCTGGGCCGCCCAGCCGTCCACTACGAGCACCGGCGCGGTAACGAACAAGGCGGCGCTCGGATACAGCAGTTCCTGTCCAGCCGGCACCGTGAACTTCGACATCGACGCCATCGTGCAGGCGTGGGCGGACGGCTCGAGCAATTACGGCCTGCGCATCGCGGGCGGGGACGAGGCGGACTCCACCACGTGGCGCCGGTTCCGCTCGGCCAACTACGTCTCCGGGGACGGTTCGAGCGAACCGCACCTGACCGTGACGTACAACTCCTACCCGGCCGTGCCGAGCTCGCTCGGTATCACGCCGTCGCAGGTCAACACATACAACGGCAAGCGGTACGTCACCTCGCTCACGCCCGCTCTCTCGGCCAAGGTGACCGACTCCGACGGGTCCAACACCAAGGGCCAGTTCGAGATCACAGCTGACCCCGCGTACGCGGACACCACCTACTCCTACACGGGCACCACCTCTTCGGTGGCCTCGGGGTCGACGGCGAAGCTGACGGTCCCCTCGGCTAGCGCCTTCCCGGCAGGTGCGCACCTGCGCTACCGGGTCCGCGCCTACGACGGCACGGACTACGGCTCCTGGTCGGGCTACACCACGTTCCTGATGAACACCGGCAAGCCCGTCGCGCCCACTGTTTCCTGCCCCACCTACGGAGAAAACGGCTGGACGGCCAAGGCCGGCAGCGCGGTGTCGTGCGCGCTGGACACTTCTTCCTCCGACGGCGCCGGCTACTCCTGGGGCCTGGATGACTCCTCGCTTCCGCACAGCAAGTTGGACACCACCGACGGTACTGGCGGTGACGCGGCTACGATAAGCATTGACCCGGCAAACGGCTGGCACACTCTGTACGCCCGCACGGTCGACTCAGGTGGGAACCTTTCTACGGCCACGACCGCCTACAGCTTCGGCGTCGGCGCCGACGGCGCGGCGATCCTCTCGCCTTCCGACGGGGACACCACCGCCCGCCGCCTGACTCTGTCGGCGAAGGGGCTCACCTCCTACACCGGAGTGACCTGGCAGTTCCGGCGTGGTGAGACCGACGATGTCTGGCACACCGTCCCCGCCGACGACGTGACCGCAGCAGGTGACCCGGTCTCCGCCTGGCCGGTCAAGGTCACCAACGGCGCCGCGACGAAGCTGGTGTGGAACGCCGTGGCCTCGCTGCCCGAGGACGGGGTGATCCAGTTGCGGGCCGCCTTTACGGACAGCACCACCACCGGGCACTCTCAAACTGTTGAGGTCACCCTCGACCGCGACGCGGGCACAGCACCGACGGCCGAGGTCGGACCCGGCACGGTCAACGCGCTCACCGGCGACTACACCCTTTCCGCCACTGACGCATCCGTTTTCGGGGCGAGCGTTGAGCGCACCTATTCCTCGCGTGTCAACGGCAACGACACCGAAGGTGAAGCGGAAATATTCGGCCCGGGCTGGGTGTCGTCCGTCACCAGCGAGTCGAGCGACTACACGCAGATCCGCAAGACCTCTGGCACCTCGCTGGAACTGCTGAGCGGGGATGGTTCCTCGGTCGCGTTCACCGCGACGTCGGCGGGTGGCTGGGCGCCCGAAATCGGGGCCGACTCCCTCTCCCTGACGGGCTCACTGTCCGGTTCGAAGTTCACGCTGAGCGACACCGATGCGAGCACCTACGTGTTCGCCAAGGCCTCCGACACGGCGACCACGTGGACGCTCTCGTCCTCCGCGACCGCGGTCGACGACTCGACGGTGACCACCGTCTCGGAAACCGTCACGCCGGGCGGCAAAGCGCTCACTCGCCCGACGTACGTGATCTCCCCGAACAGCGCCGTCACGGCCACCACCTGCCGAAGCGAGCCCTCCACCAAGGGGTGCCGCGTCCTGCAGTTCGTCTACGCCGATACCACCACCGCCGCCGACAGCGCTCTCGGCGACTACAAGGGGCAGGTCAAGGCGATCAAACTATGGGCCACCACCCCCGGCGCCGACACGGCCACCGCCGAAACCATCGCCTCCTACGCCTACAGCGTTTCGGGGCAACTGCGCCAGGTCTGGGACCCGCGGATCAGCCCTGCGCTGAAGACCGAGTACACCTACGACTCCGACGGGCACGTCGCCACGCTCGGTACGCCGGGTGAACTGCCATGGACCTTCACCTACGGCAAGGCGGGATCCGCTCTCACCGCGGGCGCGGGCATGCTGCTCAGCGCTTCCCGTCCGCCGCTGACGGCTGGCTCCTTGGGCACGGCGACCACCTCCGTCGTCTACGACGTGCCGCTCTCGGACAGCACCGCCCCGCACCAGATGGACACGGCCACCGTCGCCACTTGGGCCCAGGACGAAGCACCCACGGACGCCACCGCCGTCTTCCCCGCCGACTCCACACCCCCATCTCACTCCGGTATGAATCTGACCGCATCGTCGTACGACCGGGCCACCATCACCTACATCAACGCAGATGGCGAGGAGACCAACACCGCCACCCCCGGTGGCGCGATCACGACCACCGAATACGACGCCTACGGCAACACGGTCGCCGAGCTCACGGCGGCCAACCGCGAGCTAGCACTGAGCAGTTCCGACGCCGACCTCGCCACCCTCGGCCTCGACGGCTTGTCCACCGCCGACCGCGCCCAGCAACTGGCCACGGTCTCGGAGTACTCGGCCGACGGCGAACGCATCACCGACGAGTACGGCCCCTTGCACCAAGTCACCCTCACCAAGGAACTGAACGGTTCCACTCCTGAGACCACCCTGTCTGCCGGAACGGTGATCCCGGCACGCACCCACATGTCGTACACCTACGACGAGGACAGGTCGCAAACGGCCGCAGTCTCCGGACTGGTGACGTCCATCGTCACCGGAGCGGCCATCCCGGGCCATGCCGTGGATGCCGACACGGAAAAGTCGACGTCAGCCTACGACTGGTCGACCGGCCAGCAGCGGTCCACCAGCGGAGGCGATGCCAACGCCACAGTGACAACATTCGACAACGCCGGCCGGATAGGCACCACCCGTACCGCTGGATCCTCCGGCGCAGACGCGGACACGCTCACGTACACCTACTACAGCGTCGACGCCACCGGGACCTGCCACTCCGTGGAATGGGCCGGCCTGCTGTGCAAGACCGCGCCTGCGGCCGCCATCACCGGCGGCGGCAGCAACCCCACGCAAGCGGTCACCACCGTCTACACCTACGACCGCTGGGGCCAGGTCGCCAATAAGGCGGAGACCGCCAACAGCGTGACCCGGACGACCACGACCGCGACGGACGACGCCGGCCGGCCGATCAACACAGAGGTCACCGGCGGCACCGGTGCGGACACCTCCGCCATCAGCGTCACCTACAACAAGGACAACGGCCAGATCGGCAAGCAGACCTCGAAGGGCCAGAGCATCAGCTACACCTATGACGCCCTGGGGCATCTGACCACGTACGACGACGGCGCCGGCAACAGCACCACCACGACGTACGACATCCTCAACCGCCCGATGACGAGAACCGACTCGGCCCCATCCACGGTCAGGTACGCGTACAACACCGCCGGCCAGATGAAGACCCTGACCGACTCGGTCACCGGCACCTTCACGGCCTCCTACGACGCCGACGGCAACCTCACCTCCGAGACCCTGCCCGGCAGCTACACCCTGACCGTCAGCACCGACCCCACCGGCCAGCAGACCGGCCGGGCCTACACCACCTCCGACGGCACCACCGTCACCTCCGACACCGCCGGCTACGCGGTGACCGGCCGACAGACCGGCCACGCCCAAACCGACGGCTCCACCACCCAATCCGACTACACCTACGACAGCGCCGGCCGCCTCACCCAGGCCGCTGACAGCACTGGCACCGGGTGCACCGCCCGCACCTACAGCTTCGACGCAAGCAGCAACCGCACCGCGTTGAAGACCATCTCGGGCGACTGCGACAGCAGCACCGCCGACACCACCTCGGCCACCACGTCCTACAGCTACGACTCAGCCGACCGCCTGGTGAACTCCGGCTACACCTACGACGCCTTCGGCCGCACCACCACCAGCGGCAGCACGGCCCTGTCGTTCCACACCAACGACCGAGTCCACACCGAGACCGTCGGTACCAGCCGCAACACCTGGGATCTCGACCCACACGGGCGCCTCGCCGTCCAGAAGACCCAGGCCCAGACCACCGATGGCACATGGACCACCAGCAGCACATCAACAAACCACTACAGTGACACCTCGGACAGTCCCAGCTGGGCTCAGAACGGAAACACGACCAGCCGCTACGTCAGGGACGCAACGGGTGCGCTCACCGCGATCACAACTGGCTCCGGGACGACTGTTCTGCAGCTGGCGAACATCCACGGTGACATCACTGTCCAGCAGCCCCTTGACACATCTGTGGCCATCACCGTCCAGCACTACGACGAGTTCGGCAATCCATCCGCAGATACGGTTGCCACCCTCTACGGCGCCCTTGGCCGCTACCAGAGAGCGTCGGGCACCCTCAGTGGCGTCGTCCTCATGGGAGCACGCCTCTACGATCCCGCCCTGGGACGGTTCCTCAGCGTAGACCCCGTGTACGGGGCCAACGCGACCGCCTACGCCTATCCCGCTGATCCGGTGAACCGGTACGACCTGGACGGGCGCAAGCCCATCGCCAAATACAACAAGACCAACATCCGCTGCGGGTCCTATGCCTGTACCCTCAATCTGAGCCGGAAGCGGACCAAGAAACTCATCGACATGATCGAGACCGGACGGATCGGAGTTTCTGCAATCGCCGCGTGGATTGAGTACGCCACCGCCGGGGCAGCGACGCCAGCCCTGTTGCTGGCCGCAGCAATCTATGCGACGGGCGAGTACTTGAGCTCGTACTACGGAAAGCTGCTCGACTGGTATCCGAGGAGAGGTACAAAGACTGTGAGACCCTACTTCTACCTGGCGCCCACCTATGCCTGGCACCAGTAGACCGAGCGCAGAGCGCCCCCCTCGGCTGGCCGCGCTCGCAGCTCTCCGCTCCTCGCCCTTCGGGAAAGCGTCACTCATCGTCGGCATCGTCGGCGTCGGTGTCTGGATTCTCGGAGTAGTCATGTGGATTTTCCGAGGACATGAGGCCGAGGTAGACGTACTCGTGCTTTTCGTGTGCCCACTGATGGAGGGCGTCGCGATATTGCTGGTCTTCCTCCATCGCCGACGGGTGACGTCGCGACAAACATAGCCGCGTGGGCCCACATGCCCCCCGAACTGAGGGCCCGCCGGAAAGTTTCGCTTCCGGCGGGCCCTGTCATTACCTCACCGACTCTAAAGAGGGCGGGTCTGTCAAACGAGCGTGGGGTGGTTGGGGTTATTGACAGGCGGCCGTCGAAGGTGCTCAGTGCGGTCTTCCAGCGCATAGTCCAGCGGACCTGTGCTTGCCGGTGGGGCCGAGGGAGATGATCGCCATGTAGACCGTGTGGCTTCCGCGGTCAGGGCCCGGCTGGCGAGTTGTTCGGTGACGTGTTCGCAGCCCGTCCGCCGTCCCCACGCACGGTCACCAGATGGATCCTGACTCACCCCGACCCCCTGCCGGAGAGCGACCGCCCTGAAGCTCAAAGTCGTCCTCGCAGGCTGCCCCGAACTGGATTCTCTCACCGGGCACGTCCGCGTGTTCGAAGATGCTCACCCCGTTCCAGGGCGACCAGCTACCGCAATGGATCAAGGCCATCCGCGCCGACGACCTGCCCAGCCTCCACACCTTGGTCAACGGCCTCGAACGCGATCTCGCCGCAGTCCCCGCCGGCCTGACGCTGCCGTGGAGCTCCAGCATCGTCGAAGACCACGTCAACCGGATCAAAATGATCAAGCGACCGACGTATGGCCGGGCACACTCTCTTCCGCGGCCCCGGCCGGCCCTCCTGCCGGCCGGGGCCGTGCCGTGCGCGCCTGTGTCGGTGCCGTGGCGTGACGGGCGTGAGCGTAGGCGATGGTGGGACGGGCGGGATGGGCGGCGCGGCCGCGGCCGGGGATCAGGGCGCGCGCTCAACAGGTTGCGTGTCGGCGGGGCCGCCGCGCCCGTGGCGCCGTC
>NZ_WWKH01000707.1:0-11150 GCF_009865595.1 Streptomyces sp. SID1328
ACGGGGCCGGGGAGGCCGAGGCCGTGGGGCGGGCGTGGGCCGCCGGGGCCGTGGGGCGCGGGCCGTGGTCGGCCTGGACGGCGAGGGCGACGACGGCGGCGGTCGCCGCGACCGTCAGTCCGGAGACCCAGGCCCACGAGGGCAGTCGGGCAGCCACGGGTACGCATCTCCTCCGCTGTGGGACCCCCTTCTCAGATCCGGGGTCGGATCATCGTACTCAGTCCACGAGGGGCAGCAGATCCGGCAGGTGCCCGTCCGACGCGCGGGCCGCGGCCCGCCGCTCCTCCGGCACCTCGCCGTACAGCGTGGTCCTCGGCTTCGCCGGCCGCCCGGCCGCCTCCGCGACCGCCTCCAGGTCCCGCACGGACTTGTACGAGCCGTACGACGACCCCGCCATCCGGGAGATCGTCTCCTCCATCAGCGTGCCGCCCAGGTCGTTCGCGCCGGAGCGCAGCATCTCGGCCGCGCCCTCCGTGCCGAGCTTGACCCAGCTCGTCTGGATGTTGGGAATCCAGGGGTGCAGGAGGAGCCGGGCCATGGCGGTGACCGCGCGGTTGTCCCGCATGGTCGGGCCCGGGCGTGCGATGCCCGCGAGGTAGACCGGCGCGTTGGTGTGGATGAACGGCAGCGTCACGAACTCCGTGAAACCGCCCGTCCGCCGCTGGATTCCGGCCAGCGTGCGCAGGTGGCCCAGCCAGTGCCGGGGCTGGTCGACATGGCCGTACATCATCGTGGACGAGGAGCGGATGCCCAGCTCGTGCGCGGTGGTGATGACCTCGGTCCAGGTGGCCGTGGGCAGCTTGCCCTTGGTCAGCACCCAGCGCACCTCGTCGTCCAGGATCTCCGCCGCGGTGCCCGGTACCGAGTCGAGCCCCGCCTCCTTGGCCGCCGTCAGCCACTCACGGATGGACATCCCGGTCCGGGTCGCCCCGTTGACGACCTCCATCGGCGAGAAGGCGTGCACATGCATGCCGGGCACCCGCTCCTTCACCGCCCGGGCGATGTCGAAGTAGGCGGTGCCGGGCAGGTCCGGGTGGATGCCGCCCTGCATGCAGACCTCCACCGCGCCCACGTCCCACGCCTGCTGGGCCCGGTCCGCGACCTGGTCCAGGGAGAGGGTGTAGGCGTCGGCGTCGGTGCGCCGCTGGGCGAAGGCGCAGAAACGGCAGCCGGTGTAGCAGACGTTGGTGAAGTTGATGTTCCTGGTGACGATGTACGTGACGTCGTCCCCCACCACCGACTTGCGCACGTCGTCCGCGATCCGGCACACCGCGTCCAGCGCCGCGCCGTCCGCGTGCAGCAGCGCCAGCGCCTCCGCGTCGGTCAGCTTCGTCGGGTCGTCGGCGGCCGTGCGCAGGGCCTCGCGCACGTCGGTGTCGATGCGCTCGGGCACCATGCCGGGGGCGGCGGCCTCGCGCAGCTCGGCCCAGTCGCCGTAGACCTCGTCGAAGTCGTCGCGCCGGTCGGAGGTGCGGCCCTCGGTGTCGATGGAGGCGTGCAGGTCGGTGCGGCCGGTGGCGGTGAACACCTCCTCCGGCTCCTGCCAGGGCAGGCCCTCGGGGAGTACGCCGGGCCGGGCGAGGCCGGTTGCCGGGTCCGCCAGGGCGGCCACGTGCGGGCGCAGCCGGGGGTCCAGCCAGGGTTCGCCCCTGCGGACGAACTCCGGGTACACGCACAGCCGTTCCCGCAGCTCGAAGCCGGCCGCGCGGGACCGCTCGGTCAGCTCCTCGATCTGCGGCCAGGGGCGCTCGGGGTTGACGTGGTCGATGGTGAGCGGCGAGACCCCGCCCCAGTCGTCGATGCCGGCGCCGATCAGCCGCTCGTACTCGCTGTCGACCAGGTTCGGCGGGGCCTGGAGGCAGGCGGCGGGGCCCATGATGTGCCGGGCGACGGCGACGGTGGCGATCAGCTCATCCAGCTCGGCGTCCGGCATCCCGCGCATCGCGGTGTCCGGCTTGGCGCGGAAGTTCTGGATGATCAGTTCCTGGACGCCGTGGTAGGCGCGGGAGACCTTGCGCAGCGCGAACAGCGAGTCCGCGCGCTCCTCGTAGGTCTCCCCGATGCCGATCAGCAGCCCGGAGGTGAAGGGCACGGAGGAGCGGCCGGCGTCCTCCAGCACCCGCAGCCGTACGGCCGGTTCCTTGTCCGGGGAGCCGTGGTGCGGGCCGCCGGGCTCGGACCAGAGGCGCTCGGCGGTGGTCTCCAGCATCATGCCCATGCTCGGCGCGACCGGCTTGAGCCGCTGGAAGTCGGTCCAGCTCATGACGCCGGGGTTGAGGTGGGGCAGCAGGCCGGTCTCCTCCAGGATGCGGATGGAGATGGCGCGTACGTAGGCGATCGTGTCGTCGTAGCCGTGCGCGTCGAGCCACTCGCGCGCCTCGGGCCAGCGGTCCTCGGGCTTGTCGCCGAGGGTGATGAGCGCTTCCTTGCAGCCGAGCGCGGCACCCTTGCGGGCGATGTCCAGCACCTCGTCCGGCGACATGAACATCCCGTGGCCGGCGCGGCGCAGCTTGCCGGGGACGGTGACGAAGGTGCAGTAGTGGCACTTGTCGCGGCACAGCCGGGTCAGCGGGATGAAGACGCTTTTCGAGTACGTGATGACTCCGGGGCGCCCCGCCGCGTCGAGTCCCGCGTCCCGTACCCGTGCGGCGGAGGCGGTGAGGTCCTCAAGGGCCTCACCGCGGGCCTGGAGCAGCACCGCCGCCTCGGAGACGTCGAGGGCGACGCCGTCACGGGCACGTTTGAGGGCGCGACGCATGGAGTTCTCGGTGGGGCCGGTTCCGGGGGTCGCGGAAGTCGTCATTCCCTGAGCATACGTTCGGCGTGATCCACAGCTACGGGTGCTTTTCGGGCGGGCCCGGCGGCATCCCCTCGGCGCCTGCACGGCACCACACGTGGCGCCACGTGACACCACTCGGCGCCATTTGGTGCCAATAGGGGTTGCCATGGCGCCACAATGGTGCCAAGCTAACGCCATGGACCTCACCCCGTATGTCGACACCCTCCGCCGGGAACTCGCGGTGGCCGCCGAGGCCGGCGGCGAGGAGGCGCGCGAACTGGCCGAGCGGCTCACCGCTCCACTGGAGTCGGCGACCCGCCTGACCATGCTCCACGTGCTCTCCGCCGCGATGGACGAGATCACCCGCGAGCTGGCCCCCGGCTCGGTCGACGTACGGCTGCGCGGTCTGGACCCCGAGTTCGTCGTCACCACGCCCCCGGCCGAGTCCGCTCCCGCGGAAGCGGCCCAGGTCGCGCCCCAGCCGGTCCCCGAGGCCGACGAGGGCGGCACCGCCCGCGTCAACCTCCGGCTCCCGGCGCACCTCAAGGCGCGCGCCGAGGAGGCGGCGGGCCGCGAGGGCCTGTCGGTCAACGCCTGGCTGGTGCGCGCCGTCTCCGCGGCGGTCGACGGCACCAGCCGGCCGCGCCCGGCGGAGAAGACCCGCACGATCGGCCAGAGCTTCACGGGCTGGGTGCGCTAGCCGCACCGCGCCACCGCTCCACTTCTCACCCACCTTCACGTCCCTCACCTGCGGGGACGACCTGACGAGCCAAGAGGACGGGACAGCCATGCCTTCTTTCGACACCCCTCAGCCCATCGCCGTCACCGCGCACATCGGCGCCGGTTCCCTCCGGCTCGCGGCCGGCGACCGCCCGGACACCGTGGTCGAGGTCGCGCCCCGCGACCCCAAGCGGGACAAGGACGTACGGGCCGCCGAGCAGACCGAGGTCGGCTTCGCGGCTGGCGCCCTGACCGTCCGGACCCGCGAGCGGCTGCTCATCGGCCCCTCCGGCCTGGTCGACGTCACGGTCCACCTGCCCGCGGGCTCCTCCGCCGAGGTCACCGGCTCCTGGACCCAGGTGCTCGGCGAGGGCCGGCTGGGCGAGGTCCGGGTGAAGACCTCCACCGGCGACGTACGCCTCGGCGCCACCGGCCCACTGAAGCTGACCGTGGCCCACGGCTCGGTCACCGTGGACCGGGTCGACGGCGCCGCCGAGATCACCAGCAGCAGCGGCACCATCCGCGTCGGCACCATCGACGGCCCCGCCGTCGTGAAGAACACCAACGGCGCCACGGTCCTCGAGGCCGTCACCGGGGATCTCCGCGTGAGCGGAGCCAACGGCGGCATCGACATCGGCCGCACCGAGGCGTCCGTCACCGGCACCACCAGCAACGGTCCGCTGCGCGTCGCCGAAGTGGCGCGCGGTGAGGTCCAGCTGGAGACCGCGCACGGCTCCATCGAGATCGGCGTCCGCGAGGGCACCGCCGCCTGGCTCGACGTCAGCTCCGCCCACGGACAGGTGCGCAACGCGCTCACCTCCGCCGGGGCGCCGGAGCACACCGAGGACACGGTCAAGATCCACGCCCGCACCAACTGGGGCAACATCGACATCCTGCGCGCCCACGCCTGAGCACCGCCTCCCTCTTCCCACTCCAGCCCTCAGGAGGGCCCCATGCCTTCTCCTGTCATGCCCACGCCCAGAAAAGCCGCCGACAACCCCGCCGTCTCCGTCACCGGCCTGCGCAAGTCGTACGGTGACAAGACCGTGCTGGACGGCATCGACCTGCGCATCCCCGCCGGGACCGTGTTCGCCCTGCTCGGGCCGAACGGCGCCGGGAAGACCACCACCGTCCAGATCCTCTCCACGCTCGTCGCCCCCGACGGCGGCGAGGCCCGGATCGCGGGTCACGACATCACCACCGCGCCGGACGGCGTGCGTTCCGCGATCGGTGTCACCGGCCAGTTCGCCGCGCTGGACGATCTGCTCACCGCCGAGGAGAACCTCCTCCTCATGGCCGACCTGCTCCGCCTCGGCAAGCGCGAGGGCCGGGCCCGGACAAGGGAGTTGCTGGAGCGGTTCGACATCGCGGACGTGGCGGACAAGCGGGCCGCGACCTTCTCCGGCGGCATGCGGCGCAGGCTCGACCTCGCCATGACCCTGGTCGGCGATCCGCAGGTGATCTTCCTGGACGAGCCGACGACCGGGCTCGACCCGCGCAGCCGCCGCACCATGTGGGACACCGTCCGCACGCTGGTCGCGGGCGGCACCACGGTCTTCCTCACCACCCAGTACCTGGAGGAGGCCGACCAGCTGGCCGACCGGATCGCCGTCCTCGACGGCGGCCGGATCGTCGCCGAGGGCACCGCCGACGAGCTGAAGGCCCGCATCCCCGGCGCCCACGTCCGGCTGCGGTTCACCGGACCCGACGCGTACGAGCGCGCGGCGGCGGCCTTCCCCGGCGCCGCGCGGGACGACGAGAACCTCGCCCTCCGGGTGGCCGGCGACGGCGGCCTGGACGCCCTGCGCGCCCTGCTGGACCGGCTCGACGCGGCCGGGGTGCGGGCGGCCGGGTTCTCCGTGCACACCCCCGACCTGGACGACGTCTTCCTGGCGCTCACCGGCCAGGGCACCACCGGCACCCCGCTCCACGTCACCGCCGACACCCTCGCGAAGGAGACCCAGCGATGAGCACCCTCGCCTACGCCGTGCACGACTCGATGACGATGCTGCGGCGCAACGTCAAGCACGCCGTCCGCTACCCGGCCGTCTCGCTCGGCAGCTCGATGATGCCGATCCTGATGCTGCTGCTGTTCGTGTACGCCTTCGGGGGCGCGATCGGCGGCGGCATGGGCGGCGGGCGGGACGCCTACCTGGAGTACCTGGTCCCCGGTGTCGTCATCATGGGGGTGGCGGCCGGGGCCATGTCGACCTCGATCGCGGTCTGCTCGGACATGACCGAGGGCATCATCAACCGCTTCCGCACCATGAACATCACCCGCTCGTCCTTCATGACCGGGCATGTCATCGGCAGCGTCCTCCAGACGATGGTGAGCCTCGTCCTGGTGATCGCGGTCGCGCTGGCCCTCGGGTTCCGGCCGGACGCGACCCCGCTGGAGTGGCTGGCGGCGGCCGGGTTCCTCGCGGCCGTCGCGTTCGCGGTGACCTGGCTGTCGGTGGCGCTCGGGCTGATCTCCAACACGGTGGAGTCCGCCAGCAACAAGCCGCTGCTGGTGCAGTTCCTGCCCTTCCTGGGCTCCGCGTTCGTGCCGGCCGAGTCGATGTCACCGGGGCTGCGCTGGTTCGCCGAGCACCAGCCCTTCACCCCGATGATCGAGACCCTGCGCGGTCTGCTCACCGGTTCGGCGATCGGGAACGACGGCTGGATCTCGCTCGCCTGGTGTGCGGGGATCGCCCTGGTCGGCTACCTCTGGTCCCGCTCGCTGTTCAACAGCACCACCAAGCGGTAGGGCGTGTGTTGCCGGAGACGCCGCGAGCCCGGCGTGACCGACAGGACCACCCCCTGAGGTCCGGAGAGTGTAAAAACTCTGTGGAGTCCCCCGCGCCGCCTTGTGATCGGCGTCTCGCACGGCTGACGCAAGTGGCGTGAAGAAGGCAAACTGGCTGCGGAAGTTGGATTGCCTAGGGGGCGAACGCATGGACGGTGGGCCGCGGTTGGCGGAGCAGCGGGTCTCCGGTTCCGCCATGCTGCGGTTCGGGGTACTCGGGCCGGTGCGGGCCTGGCGCGGGGAAGCGCCTGTCCCCACCGGCTCTCCGCAGCAACGTGCCCTGCTCGCCGCCCTGTTGCTGCGGGAGGGCCGTACCGCCACGGCGGCCGAACTGATCGACGCGCTCTGGGGGACCGAACCGCCCCCCAGGGCGCTCGCGGCTGTCCGGACCTACGCATCCCGGCTGCGCAAGGTGCTCGAACCCGGCGTGCTGGTCAGCGAGTCCAGCGGCTACGCCATCCGGACCCTCGCCCCGCTGGATCTCGTCGTCGCCCAGGAACTCGCCGCACAGGCCGAGAAGGCGCGCGGCGCGGGCGAGTTGGGCGAGGCACGCCAGGCGCTGAACCGGGCGCTGGCACTGTGGGACGGCGAGGCCCTGGCGGGCGTGCCCGGCCCGTACGCGGAGGCCCAGCGGGTCCGGCTGGAGGAGTGGCGCCTCCAGCTTCTCGAATCCCGGCTGGACATGGACCTGGAGCAGGGCAGTCACGCCGAGGCCGTCTCGGAGCTGACCGCGCTGACCGCCGAGCACCCGCTGCGCGAACGCTTCCGCGAGCTGCTGATGGTGGCCCTGTACCGCAGCGGCCGGCAGGCGGAGGCGCTGGCGGTGTACGCGGACACCCGGCGGCTGCTCGCCGAGGAGCTGGGCGTGGACCCGCGTCCGGGGCTCAGCGACCTCCAGCAGCGCATCCTGCGGGCCGACCCGGCGCTCGCGGAGCCCTCGTCCGCCGCCGAGGAACCTCCCCTGGTCGTCGTACGCCCCGCCCAACTGCCCGCTTCGGTGCCGGACTTCACCGGCCGGTCGGCGTTCGTGACCGAGCTGAGCGACGTGCTGGCGTCGGCCTCGGAGGCGGAGGGCCGGGTGATGGCGGTCTCCGCGCTGGCCGGGATCGGCGGCGTCGGCAAGACCACCCTCGCGGTGCACGTGGCCCACCGGGCCAGGGCCGCCTTCCCCGACGGCCAGCTCTACGTGGACCTCCAGGGGGCGGGCCCCCGCCCGGCCGAGCCGCAGACCGTGCTCGGCTCGTTCCTGCGGGCGCTCGGCACGGCGGACTCGGCGGTGCCGGAGTCGCTGGAGGAGCGAGCCGCGCTGTACCGGTCGGTGCTGGACGGGCGCCGGGTGCTGGTGCTGCTGGACAACGCCAAGGACGCGGCGCAGGTCAGACCGCTGCTGCCCGGTACCGAGGGGTGCGCGGCGCTGGTGACCTCGCGGGTGCGGATGGTCGGGCTCGCCGGGGCGCACCTGGTGGACCTGGACGTGATGTCGCCCGAGGAGGCGCTGGCGCTGTTCACCAAGATCGTGGGTGAGGAGCGGGTCGCGGCCGAGAAGAAGGCCGCGCTGGACGTGGTGGCCGCGTGCGGGTTCCTGCCGCTGGCCATCAGGATCGCCGCCTCCCGGCTCGCCGCCCGCCGCACCTGGACCACGTCGGTGCTCGCGGCCAAGCTGGCCGACGAGCGGCGCCGGCTGGACGAGCTGCAGGCGGGCGACCTCGCGGTCAAGGCCACCTTCGAGCTGGGCTACGGCCAGCTCGAACCCGCCCAGGCGCGGGCGTTCCGGCTGCTGGGCCTCGCCTACGGCCCCGACCTGTCGCTGGCGGCCGCCGCGGCACTGCTGGACCTCGGCCCGGAGGACACCGAGGACCTGCTGGAGTCACTGGTCGACACCTCACTGCTGGAGTCGGCCGCACCCGGCCGCTACCGCTTCCACGACCTCGTACGGCTCTACGCGCGAGCGTGCGCCGAGCGGGACGAGCACGAGCCCGGCGAGCGGGCCGCCGCGCTCTCGAGGCTGCTGGACTTCTACCTGGCCACGGCCGCGCGGGTGTACGCCATCGAGCGCCCCGGCGACCGGACCGTGGAGCACCTCCACCCCTACGACCACGAGGGGCTGTCCTTCGCCGGGCACCAGGACGCCCTGGACTGGCTGTACGCGGAGGCCGACTGCCTGCTGGCCTGCGTACGGCAGTCGGTGGCGCAGGGCAGCCTGCGGCGGGCGGTGGACCTGCTGATCGTCGCCAAGGACCTCGCCGAATCGGGTGCCAACGCCCACCAGTTCGGGGCGGCGGCCACCGTCGTCCGGGACGCGGCGGCCGAGGCGGGGGACGCGCTGGTGGAGGGCCGGGCGCGCACCACGCTGGCCCAGGTGCACATCAACGCGGGCCGGTTCGACGAGGCGGAGGCCGAGGCCGAGCGCGCGGTGGAGCTGGCCGGTGCGGCCGGGGACCCGTGGATCGACTGCAACGCGCCCAGCGAACGCGGGATCGTGGCCGCGTACCGCAGCCGGCACGCCGAGGCCGAGACCTACCTCCAGCGCACCCTCACCGCCTACCGCGCCGACGGCAACCTGCCCGGCGAGGCGAGCGCGCTGTGCAACCTGTCGCGGGTGCACCTGTCGATGGGCCGGGTGGACAGCGCGGTGGAGCTGGCCGAGTCCGGCGTCGCCGTCTACCGGCACCTGGGCCTCACCGTCCGGTTGGCCAACGGGAGTTACGCACTCGGCCTCGCGCTGGCCGAGTCGGGGCGCGCGGAGGAGGCGGAGGCGCGGCTGTCCGAGGCGCTGACCATCTTCCGGGACAGCCGGCAGCGGCTCTGGGAGGGCATGACGCTGTTCCGGCTCGCCGAAGTGCGGCTCGGCGAACGCCCGGCGGCCGCCGCGGCCTTGGCCGAGCAGTCCCTCTCGGTGCTGCTGCACGTGGGCGGCGACTGGCGCCGGGCGGGCGTCCTCACCGTGCTGGGCAAGTCCCTGGACGCGCTGGGCGAGACGGACCGGGCCCGCGCCTGCTGGACGGACGCGCTGAGCGTCTACGACCGGCTGGGCTCGGCGGAGGCGGCCTCCCTGCGGGAACTGCTGTCACCCGCGGCCACCGGCTGAGGGCGGCCGCGCGGAAATGCGCGGGACCCGGCGTTCATCGTTCGTTTATCGTGCCCGTGCAGTCTTCTCACAGCCGATTCGTCGTCACGGGGGCGGGCGGATCGGTAGTGCCGTCGGCCGCCCACGCGGTGGCCGGCTGTGACCGGGTCCGTCCGGAAGCCCTCGGGGGAGCGGCCGGGCGGCCCGGCCACAACAGCACACCTCAGAGCAACGGAGTACGTCGATGAGCGACGCCAAGAAGTCCGACGAAGTCACCACGCAGGAGAGCCACATCACCGGTGGGGGCGCCACTGCGGCGGCCGCCCCGGAGGCCGCTCCGCAGGAGAGCCACATCACCGGCGAGAAGACGGTCAAGGGCGACCTGGACGACGTCACCACGCTGGAGAGCCACATCACCGTGGGCGACCCGCGCTAGGCGGACCACACACACGGGGGGCGTGAGCCGCGGCGGAGCGGAGGGGGAGCCGCCGCGGCTCACGCGGGAAAACGGAAACGGCCGGGTCGGGGGACCCGGCCGTTTCCGTGTCTCCGGGCGCCCCTCAGGCCGTGCGGGCCGTCCCGGTGCCCTTCTCCGCGTCCAGCGCGTACACGCACCGGTCCTTGCTGCACGCGTACACCACACCGTCCTTGACGACCGGTGAGCCGGTGATCTCGCCGCCGGTGGCGAGCTTCCAGCGCAGCCGGCCGTCGTCGGCCTTGAGGGTGTACAGCAGGTGGTCGGTGGAGCCGAAGTGGATGCGGCCCTCGGCGACCGAGGGGGCGCCCACCACGTCGCCGCCCGCCTGGAAGCGCCACTTGGGCGTGCCGGTGACCGCGTCCAGCGTGTACAGGCCCTTGCCGCTGCCGACGTGCACGTGCCCGGCCGCGACCAGCACCGGTTCCACCGAGGAGCGGGCCTCGGTGGCGATGCGCCAGCGGTCGCGGCCGTCGGTGGCGTCCAGGGCGTAGACGGTGCCGAGGTAGTCGGCGAGGTAGACGCCGCCGCCGGTGACCGCCGGGCCCGGCACGAAGGCGGGCGGGCACAGGAACACCGCCGGGGCCTCGAAGTGCCAGCGCACCCGGCCGGTCGACACCTCGATGGCGAGGACCCGGCTGCCCGCGCTGACGTACACATAGCCGTCCGCCGCCGGGGTCACCCGTACGGGGACCCCGCCGCAGGACGCCGCGTCGCCGATCGGGTAGGACCAGCGCTCGTCGCCCGTGCGGGCCTCCAGGGCGCGCAGCCGGGCGTCCTGCCAGACGTAGACCGTGCCGTCGTGCACGGCGGGGCCGGCCTCGGGCGACTCGAAGTCGGTCTGGCAGCCGGAGATCTCCCACAGCTTGCGCCCGGCCGCCGCCTCCCACGCCTGCACCCCGCCGCCGCGCGTACCGGTGACGACCGTGCCGTGGTCGGCGTGCAGCGAGTACACCCAGGCGTCCGTGGACAGCCGCCACAGGTCGGTGCCCTCGCGGGCGTCCAGCGCGAACAGGGTGGGTCCGTCGGAGGCGTGGATACGGCCGTCCGCGACCGCCATCGACCAGGCCACGTCCCGCGTCTTGAAGCGGCGCCGCCCGGTGGCCACGTCCAGGGCGTGCACCTCGAAGGAGGTGACGTAGACCAGGTCCCCGTCGACCGACGGGGTGCCCCACACGTCGTTGGACATCCGGAACCGCCAGGGCCGCCAGCCCGCCGAGGTCTCCGGCAACTGCGGCGGCACCGGGGGTACGGCGGGGTCGGCGCCGTTGACGCCGGGGCGCGGCCGGGACCAGCTCGCCACCAGACCGGCCTCCGGCGG
>NZ_WWKH01000708.1:0-8958 GCF_009865595.1 Streptomyces sp. SID1328
CCTCTACGCCGGCTCCGGCGCGGTCGGCCTGGAGGCGCTGAGCCGCGGCGCGGCGCACGCCCTCCTGGTAGAGGCCGACGCCCGCGCCGCGAGAACCATCCGCGACAACGTCCGCGCCCTGGGCCTCCCCGGTGCCGAAGTAAGGGCGGGCAAAGCGGAACAAGTCATCCGTACCGCACCCCCCGCCGCGCCCTACGACCTGGTCTTCCTCGACCCCCCGTACGCCGTGTCGGACGACGATCTCCGCGAGATCCTCCTCACACTCCGCTCCGGGGGGTGGCTGACCGCCGAAGCCCTCGTCACCGTGGAGCGCAGCACCAGAGGGGGCGAATTCCACTGGCCGGAGGGGTTCGAGCCGATCCGGTCCCGTCGCTACGGCGAGGGAACGTTTTGGTACGGTCGCGCCGCCTCACCGTGCGAAGACGCACGATGACCGGACCCGAGAGCGAGGGATCTCCCGTGCGCCGCGCCGTCTGTCCCGGATCGTTCGACCCGATCACCAACGGACATCTCGACATCATCGCCCGCGCCTCCCGCCTGTACGACGAGGTGTTCGTCGCGGTGATGATCAACACCTCCAAGAAGGGCCTGTTCGACGTCGACGAGCGGATCGGCCTGATCCGCGAGGTCACCGCCGAGTACGCCAACGTCCGCGTCGAGGCCCACCACGGCCTCCTCGTCGACTTCTGCAAGGACCGCGACATCCCCGCCATCGTCAAGGGCCTGCGCGCGGTGAGCGACTTCGACTACGAGCTCCAGATGGCCCAGATGAACAACGGCCTCACCGGTGTCGAGACGCTGTTCGTGCCCACCAACCCCACCTACAGCTTCCTCTCCTCCTCGCTGGTCAAGGAGGTCGCGGCCTGGGGCGGCGACGTCTCCCACCTGGTGCCCCCGCAGGTGCTCGCGGCGCTCGGCGACCGGCTCCGGAAGGACTGACGCCCCGGGGAGGCGACCGGGCGAGGTGACAACACGTCACCCGCTGTCGGACGGCCGCCCCATGGCCGTACAGTCGTCCCGTCCGTCTCCAACACAGCAGTAGAGAGTGGCGAGCCAGGTGGACGTCCAGAAGAAGCTCGACGAGATCGTCTCGGCGGTCTCCGGTGCCCGGTCGATGCCCATGTCGGCCTCCTGCGTGGTCAACCGCGCGGAACTGCTGGCGCTGCTCGAGGAGGTCCGCCAGGCCCTGCCCGGCTCCCTCGAGCAGGCCCAGGAGCTGATCGGGGGCCGCGAGCAGATGGTCGAGCAGGCCCGCCAGGAGGCCGAGCGGATCATCGAGTCCGCGCGCGCCGAGCGCGGCAGCCTGATCGCCGGCACCGAGGTCGCCCGCCACTCCCAGGCCGAGGCCGACCGCATCCTGGCCGAGGCCCGCGCCGAGGCCGACCAGGTCCGCGCGGACGCCGACGACTACGTCGACTCCAAGCTCGCCAACTTCGAGGTCGTCCTCACCAAGACCCTCGGCTCGGTCGGCCGCGGCCGGGAGAAGCTGCTCGGCACCGGCCCCGGCCTGGACGAGCACGGCTACGAGGACGAGGACGCCCCCGAGCGCAGCCAGGACCCGGAGACCCTGCGCCACGACGCGGACGCCTACGTCGACGTCAAGCTCGGCGCCTTCGAGGCCGTGCTCGCCAAGACCCTGGAGGCCGTCCACCGCGGCCGGCAGAAGCTGCACGGCCGGATCGCCACCGACGACCTGGGCGCGCTCGCGGACGACACCACGACCTTCCAGCACTCCAGCGACGCCGACTACCTGGCCGACCTCGCCGCCCTCGCCGACGCCCCGTCCGCCCCGGCCCAGCGCGTCCCGGCGGCCCCGGTGCCGGCCCAGGAGCCGGTGTACGAGCCGCAGGAGACGTACGGCTACCAGCAGCCCGACGCCTACCCGGCGGCCTACCCCGCACAGCCCGGCTACGCCCCCCAGGAGGCGTACGGCTACCAGCAGGACCCGTACGCGGCCCCCAACGGCTACGCCCCGCAGGCCGAGGGCGCCTTCCACGGCTACGACGCCCAGCAGGCGCCGTACGACCCGAACCAGCAGCAGGAGCAGGGCCGGCAGGACTACGCGCTGGACGAGACCAGCCTGTTCGACACCGGCATGATCAGCGCGGAGCAGCTCCGCGCGTACGAACAGGGCCGCGGGCTGTAGTCGCCCGGGGACCCGATTGGGCCCTGAGCGAAAGGTCCAGTATCCTGGCTGTTCGGTCGCGTGTATCCCCGCGATCCGCGCTGCCCGGAACACCGTCGGGCCGCGTCCCTCCTAGCCCGGACCGAAAGCAGGAATGGCTTCCAACGCACGCCTCGACCACCGCAACCCCCTCGTGATCGACACCCACGAGCTGGGCCGGCGGCCTGGTGCGATGCAGCGCCTGACCCGCGAGGTCGACGCCCCCCGGGACCTCGGTATCGAGGGCGTCGTCGGAGTGCCGGAAGGCGCCCCGCTCGAGCTGGACCTCCGTCTGGAGTCGGTCATGGAAGGGGTGCTTGTCACAGGCACCGCCCGTGCATCGGCCAAGGGGGAGTGCGTAAGGTGTCTGGAGCCGGTCGGGCTGGAGCTCGAAGCGGACTTCCAGGAAATGTTCTCGTACCCTGACGCCGACGACCGTGGCCGCGTGATCGCGGAACCGGGCGACGACGCCGAGGACGACGAGGACAGGCAGTACATCGAGGACGGCTTGATCGACCTCGAGCCTCTGCTGCGGGATGCGGTGGTGCTCGCACTGCCGATGCAGCCGGTGTGCCAGGACGACTGTCAGGGTCTGTGTTCCGAATGCGGAGCGCGGCTCACGGACGACCCGGACCACCACCACGACGCCGTCGACATCCGTTGGGCGGCATTGCAGGGACTCGCCGACACCATGTCGGACGGCGAGAAGGACGAGATGAGCGGCGACGTGCCTCGATCAGCACGTGCCGACGAGAAGCAGGAGAAGTAGCCGTGGCTGTTCCGAAGCGGAAGATGTCGCGCAGCAACACGCGCCACCGCCGGTCGCAGTGGAAGGCTGCGGTCCCCACCCTGGTTGCGTGCGAGCGCTGCCACGAGCCCAAGCAGCAGCACATCGCGTGCCCGTCTTGCGGCACCTACAACAAGCGCCAGGTCCTCGAGGTCTGAGCGGCCGGTGAGAGGCACTGTGTCCACTGTCAAGAAGGTGGAAGACGCCGAAGCCAACGCTTCCCGCCGACGCGGGAACGGCAAGGCGGAGAACATGGCCTCGTCCCACACGCTTCTGGAAGGGCGGCTCGGCTACCACGTCGAGTCCGCCCTTCTGGTGCGTGCGCTGACCCACCGTTCCTACGCGTACGAGAACGGCGGCCTGCCGACGAACGAGCGGCTGGAGTTCCTCGGGGACTCCGTGCTCGGTCTCGTCGTCACGGACACGCTGTACCGCATCCACCCCGACCTGCCCGAAGGCCAGCTGGCCAAGCTGCGGGCCGCGGTGGTCAACTCGCGTGCGCTGGCGGAGGTCGGCCGTGGCCTCGACCTGGGTTCCTTCATCCGGCTCGGCCGTGGTGAAGAGGGCACGGGCGGCCGGGACAAGGCGTCCATCCTCGCCGACACCCTGGAAGCGGTGATCGGCGCGGTCTATCTCGACCAGGGCCTCGAGGCGGCGTCCGAGCTGGTCCACCGGCTCTTCGACCCGCTGATCGAGAAGTCCTCGAACCTCGGAGCCGGCCTGGACTGGAAGACCAGTCTCCAGGAGCTCACCGCGATCGAGGGGCTCGGCGTGCCCGAGTACCTGGTCACGGAGACCGGCCCGGACCACGAGAAGACCTTCACTGCTGCTGCCCGCGTCGGGGGCGTCTCGTACGGCACCGGCACCGGCCGCAGCAAGAAGGAGGCGGAGCAGCAGGCCGCCGAGTCCGCCTGGCGGGCCATCAAGGCCGCCGCGGACGAGCGCGCCAAGGCGGCGAAGGCCGTCGAGGCCGAGGCCGCCCCGGACGACGAACCGTCGTCCGCCACCGCCTGACCGAGCACATCCCGAGCGCCCGCCCCCGTCCGTCGGGGGCGGGCGCTCGGTTCTTCCCAACGGTTCCCACAGGGGGTTGTCGATGCCCGAGTTGCCCGAGGTCGAGGTTGTCCGGCGGGGGCTGGAGCGGTGGGTCGGCGGGCGTACCGTCGCCGAGGCCGAGGTGCTGCATCCGCGTGCGGTGCGGCGGCACCTGGCGGGGGCCGACGACTTCGCGCACCGGCTGAAGGGGCACCGCTTCGGGACGCCCAGCCGGCGCGGCAAGTACCTGTGGCTGCCGCTCGCGGACACCGGGCAGTCCGTCCTCGCCCACCTCGGGATGAGCGGGCAGCTGCTGGTGCAGCCGCACACGGCGCCGGACGAGAAGCACCTGCGGGTACGGGTCCGGTTCGCCGACGAGCTGGACACCGAGCTGCGCTTCGTGGACCAGCGCACCTTCGGCGGGCTCTCGCTGCACGACAACACCGCCGAGGGCCTGCCCGACGTGATCGCGCACATCGCCCGCGATCCGCTGGACCCGGTCTTCGACGACGAGGTGTTCCACCAGGCCCTGCGGCGCAAGCGCACCACGATCAAGCGGGCCCTGCTGGACCAGTCGCTGATCAGCGGCGTCGGCAACATCTACGCGGACGAGGCGCTGTGGCGCTCCCGCCTGCACTACGAGCGCCCCACGGCCACCTTCACCCGACCGGTCACCGCCGAACTCCTCGGCCACGTACGGGACGTGATGAACGCGGCCCTCGAAGTCGGCGGCACCAGCTTCGACAGCCTGTACGTCAACGTCAACGGCGAGTCCGGCTACTTCGACCGCTCACTGGACGCCTACGGCCGCGAGGGCCTGCCCTGCCGCCGCTGCGGTACGCCGATGCTGCGGCGCCCGTGGATGAACCGGTCCAGCTACTTCTGCCCGAAGTGTCAGCGGGCGCCGCGCGTCTCGTCGTAACGGGCGCGGGCGGCGAGGACCTCGTCCATGGCGCCCTCCACGCAGTGGATGAGCGCGAGCAGCCGCTCGGCGACCCGGCGGCCGAGGTCGGTGAGTTCGTAGTCCACGCGGGGCGGGTTGACCGGCTGCGCCTCCCGGTGCACCAGCCCGTCCCGCTCCAGCGCCTGGAGCGTCTGGGACAGCATCTTCTCGCTGACCCCGTCCACCCGCCGCCGCAGTTCATTGAACCGCAGGGACCCCTCGTACAGCGCCCCCAGCGCCAGCCCGCCCCAGCGTCCGGTGACGTGCTCCAGCGTCCCCCGCGACGGACAGGCCCTGGCGAACACGTCGAAGCCACACTCCACGCCCGCCGACTCCTGAATGCTCCCGCTCATACCGTCAGGGTAGGCGAGGGGTGCGCTAACCGCCAGGTTGCACTAACCGGGGGTTAGTGGGCGGGGATGCGGGGTCAGTAGCCGAAGTCCTGCGTCCACCAAGGGCCGCCCGGGGCCAGGTGGACGCCCACGCCGAGGGTCTTGAAGTCGCAGTTGAGGATGTTGGCGCGGTGGCCGGGGCTCTTCATCCAGGCGTCCATGACGGCCGCGGCGTCGGACTGGCCGCGGGCTATGTTCTCGCCGCCGAGGCCCGTTATGCCGGCCTTCGCGGCGCGGTCCCAGGGGGTGGCGCCGTCGGGGTCGGTGTGGTCGAAGAAGTCGCGGGCGGCCATGTCGCCGCTGAACGCCTCGGCGAGCCCGGTGAGCGCCGAGTTGGCCGCGACCGGGGTGCAACCGACCTTCGCCCGTTCGGCGTTGACCAGCCGCAGCACCTCCGCCTCGGCTGCCGCCTGCGCGGACACGGTGACCGGCGCGGAGGCCTCGGGAGCCTTCGGCTCGGGGGCCGGCGCCTTGGTCTGCGACTCGCTCGGCTTCGGGTCGGGCTTGGGGTCGGCGGCCGGCTTGGACGGGGCCGGCTTGGCGGGCGCCGGGGCCTGCGAGGTGGGGGCCGACGCCGGGGCGGACGGGGCCGGGGACGCCGGGGTGGTGCTCTGCCGGCCGCCGGTGGAGGGGGAGCCGGGGGTGCTCGGGGTGTCCGCACTGCCGGAGGCACCGCCCTGCTCGCTGGCCGCGTTGCCGGGGGCGCCCACCGCCTGCACGGTCTCGCCTGGACCGCTGCTGGTGCCGCCGCCGAGCCGGTAGTTCTGCAGACCGGGCACCGCGCCGGTGGCGACGGCCGCCGTGCCGAGGGCGACGGCGGCGGAGACGCCCAGCAGGCCCGTACGCACCGGGGTGGCGGCCTTCCTGGCGCGCCGGTGGCCGCGCTGCTTCGAGCCGACCGTCGCGGCGAAGTCGGCCTCCAGGGCCCGGCGCTCGTCATCGGTGGCGTACAGATAGTCCGTGCTGCGGGCTGCGGTCGCCGCGTACGCCTGCGGCCGCTGGTACGACGCGGTGCCCCTGGCTTCGTACGACTCCGGCCCCGTGGTCCCGGTACCGGATCGTCGATGGCGTCCCATGCCCTGCCCCATTCCTCGTTCTCGCGGTCGGCCGACGCCGGGTCGCGGCGGATTCCCCCCGGCCGATCCAACTCACTCGTTCGAGTGAGTTTCAGATGAGAGTCATTGGACCGGGACGGTACCGCATGCCACTGGGGCAGGGTGTGCCTCGCGGGACATCGGGCGGTTAGGTTGCAGCCATGAGTGAGGAAGTACGGCTGGTGGCCTGGGTGCGCGGACAGGTCCAGGGAGTGGGTTTCCGCTGGTTCACGCGTGCCGCGGCGCTGGAGATCGGCGGGCTGAGTGGTTTTGCTCTCAATCTGGCCGACGGACGGGTCCAAGTGGTCGCCGAGGGGCCCCGCGACGGCTGCCAGGGGCTGCTCGACTGGCTCCAGGGCGCCGACACGCCCGGACGGGTCGACGGGGTCACCGAGATCTGGGACACACCCCGCGGCGGATACGACGGTTTCGCCATTCGCTGACCCGGCACCCCCGACACCCCTTCGGACCCTCTCCGCTGGGGGCCGCGCGGGGGTCCCCGGAGCGAAAAAAGGCTGGTGGTTGCCAAGAACGGCTCCACGTGGCAGGCTCCCGAGGTACACCTGATCGTCACGCCCCGAGGGCCCCGTACAAGCAGCAGCGCCGCCGTCCACCGGCCGCGCGCCACGGGTTCGCCCCCCAATACGGGGTGTGATCGTGTTGACCGTCAAACTTTTTGGTGAGACGCTGAAAGCCCCGCGCATCTTGGCTGTTTGGCATGACGAACGGCAGTGCAACACCAGCGTGTGCCAGGCATGCCGGGTGCGAATCCCTCACGACCCAACCGCTTCGGTCGGTCACTCAGTGTGGAGGACCATCCATCATGGCAAAGGCGCTTCTCGGTTACGTCGGCGGCTCCGACCCGCGACTCCTCGCCGAGATGCGACGGCTCCAGCAGCGCGTACAGGATCTGGAATCCGAGCTGACTCGGATCCAGTCGGAGAACGACGCACTGACGGCTGCCGCTTCTCAGGACAGGATCATGGAGAGCATCGACGCACACCAGGCGGAGCCTGCGCTCACCTGATCACTGCATCGCTCCACGACAGCAGTCGCTCCAACCAGACCCGGACGGCGAGGCCCGCCTGTCCGAGTCCATAGGGACGCTTCGGCGTCCCTCAGTTCTTTCCCCCGCGCATCCTTTCAGGCTCTTCAACAAATGGTGTGCCCTTCGTGCACTTGGGCGAAACCGTGGGGTTGCGAGTGTTCATGGAGTGAGATACCGCCTGCCCGGTAAAGTCCGGATGCGTGCATCTCAAGGCCCTGACCCTCCGCGGCTTCAAGTCGTTCGCCTCCGCGACCACGCTCCGCTTCGAGCCGGGCATCACGTGCGTCGTCGGGCCGAACGGCTCGGGCAAGTCCAACGTCGTGGACGCGCTGAGCTGGGTCATGGGCGAGCAGGGCGCGAAGTCGCTGCGCGGCGGGAAGATGGAGGACGTCATCTTCGCCGGCACCACCGGCCGTCCGCCGCTGGGCCGCGCCGAGGTGTCCCTCACCATCGACAACTCCGACCGCGCGCTGCCCATCGAGTACGCCGAGGTCACCATCACGCGGACGATGTTCCGCAACGGCGGCAGCGAGTACCAGATCAACGGCGACACCTGCCGTCTGCTGGACATCCAGGAACTCCTCTCCGACTCCGGCATCGGCCGCGAGATGCACGTCATCGTCGGCCAGGGCCAGCTCGACTCCGTACTGCACGCCGACCCCATGGGCCGGCGCGCCTTCATCGAGGAGGCCGCGGGCGTCCTCAAGCACCGCAAGCGCAAGGAGAAGGCGCTGCGGAAGCTGGACGCGATGAAGGCCAACCTCGCGCGCGTGCAGGACCTCACCGACGAACTGCGGCGCCAGCTCAAGCCGCTCGGCCGCCAGGCCGCCGTCGCCCGCCGCGCCGCCGTCATCCAGGCCGACCTGCGCGACGCCCGTCTCCGCCTCCTCGCCGACGACCTCGTACGGCTCCGCCAGGCGCTCGGCGCCGAGATCGCCGACGAGGCCGCGCTGAAGGAACGCAAGGACAGGGCCGAGCGGGAACTGCGCCAGGCTCTCCAGCGCGAGGCCCACCTCGAGGACGAGGTGCGCCGGCTCGCCCCCCGCCTCCAGCGCGCCCAGCAGACCTTCTACGAGCTGTCCCAGCTGGCCGAGCGGGTACGCGGCACCGTCTCGCTCGCCGAGGCCCGCGTCCGCAGTGCCACCTCCGCGCCTCCAGAGGAACGGCGCGGCCGCGAGCCCGAGGACCTGGAGCGCGAGGCCGCGCGCGTCCGCGAGCAGGAGGCCGAGCTGGAAGCGGCGCTGGAGGCGGCCCGGCACGCCCTCGACGACACCGTGGCCCACCGCGCGGAACTCGAACGCGCGCTCACCGCCGAGGAACGGCGCCTGAAGGACGTCGCGCGGGCCATCGCCGACCGTCGCGAGGGCCTCGCCCGGCTGTCCGGCCAGGCCGGCGCCGCCCGCTCCCGTGCCGCCTCCGCCCAGGCCGAGATCGACCGTCTCGCCGCCGGCCGCGACGAGGCCCGGGAACGCGCGGCCCACGCCCAGGAGGAGTA
>NZ_WWKH01000709.1:0-7881 GCF_009865595.1 Streptomyces sp. SID1328
ACCGAGCCCCACCAGAAGTGCTCCAGCAGGAAGCCGCCCACGATCGGGCCGACGGCCGTGCCGGCGGAGGCGGTGGCGCCCCAGATGCCGATGGCGAGGCTGCGCTCGCGCGGGTCGTGGAAGAGGTTGCGGATCAGCGCGAGGGTCGCGGGCATCAGGGTGGCACCCGCCACGCCGAGCAGGGCCCGCGCCAGGATCATCAGGCCGGGCGTGGTCGCGTAGGCGTTGAGCACCGAGATAGCGCCGAACGCGGCCGCGCCGCACAGCAGGATGCGCTTGCGGCCGACGCGGTCGCCGAGGCTGCCCATGGAGACGAGCAGTCCGGCGATGACGAACGAGTAGACGTCCCCGATCCACAGCAGCTGGGTGCCGGAGGGGTGCAGGTCCTCGCTGATGTGGGGGGTGGCGAGGCCGAGGACGGTGGCGTCGACGGCGACGAGCAGGACGGCGAGGACCAGCACCGCGAGCGCCAGCCAGCGGCCGGGACGCAGCTCGGTCTCGGTCTGTACGGGCTGCCGCAGGGTGCTGGTCATGATTCCGCCCTGCGCAGCGCGCCGCCGAGCAGCAGTTCGGCGACCATCGTGGGGAAGTCGCGGGAGGCCACGCGGCCGTCCACCGCGGCCCAGGCGCACGAGGTGATCAGCCCGTAGAAGGCTTCGGTGAGCCAGCCGGGGGTGAGGTCGATACGGAGCTCGCCGTCGCGCTGGCCGCGCTGGAAGAGGGCGCTGATCCGGGTGTCCAGGCCCAGCCAGCCGGTGTTCTGCCCCTCGCCCTCCCAGAGCTGGTTCTCGCCGTAGAGGAAGGCGAGCAGGCCGGCGGCCGGCTGGATCTCGCGGACCAGACGGCGTACGGCGTCGGCGGCGGGACCCTCGTCCAGCCGGGCGCGGTCGAGCGCCGCCTCGCACTCCGCGATGCCGAGCGCCTCCAGCGCGCGGACCAGCGCGTCGCGGCCGGCGAAGTGGCGGTGGAGGGTGGCACGGCTGATCCCGGCGGCGCGCGCGACCTCGTCCATGGTCGCGGTGGACTTGCGGGTCAGCAGGGCGGCGGCGGAGCGCAGCACGTGGTCACGGTCGAGGGCCATGAGACAAGGATACCTCGGATGAGACATGAGTGTCTCACCATGGGCATACGGGTCTCAGTGCCAGGGCAGCTCGCCGCGCCGTGCCCAGTAGGTGTGCGGGTCCTCCGCGAGGGTGTCGAGGCGGGTGCGCTGGCCGTCGGTGAGGTCGACGGCGGCGGCGTGGAGATTGGAGCCGAGCTGGGGGACGGTCGCGGCGCCGGACAGGACCACACCGGCCCAGGGCCGGCAGAGGATCAGCGCGAGGGCTACGGCGTCGGCACCGAGGCCGGTCTCCTCGGCGATGTCCCGCAGGGCGTCCGGCGCGTGCTCCGGGGCGAGCCGGCCGTTGGCCATGCCCTCCTTGACGATCACGGTGAGCCCGGCGTCGTGCGCCTCCGCCAGCGCGGGGCCGGCCGAGGTCTCCAGCGCGTTGTACGTGGACTGCACGGTGCGGAAGAGGGGAGCGCCGTCGACGGTGATCTCCAGGGCGGCCCGGATCGTGTCGGCCTGGGCGGGGCCGCTGGTGGAGAAACCGATGGTGAGACCGCCTGCGGCCGCTTCGGCGAGGCGGGCGTGCAGGGCGCGGTCGGTGAGGGCGGGGCTGTCGGGGGTGAGGGAATGGATCTGGTAGAGGTCCAGCCGGTCGCCGAGCAGTTCGGCCGTTTCGGCGCGCTGCCGGTCGTACGCGGGGAGGGTGTGGTCCTTGACCTCGTGTCGGTCGGCCTTGGTGGACCAGTCGGCGGTGTAGGTGTAGCCCCACTTGCTGCCGACCACCACGTCGTCCGCCTCCGGGTGGGCCTTCAGCCAGTCCGCGAGGAACTCCTCGCTGCGGCCGTAGGAGCGGGCGGCGTCGAAGTAGCGGACGCCTTGGGCGTAGGCGGCGTCGAGGAGTTCGTGGGTGCGGGTGCGCAGCGCTTCGGCGCTCCGGTCATCCCCAGGTCGCGGGCCCGGTTCAGGTTGATGTAGCCGGGGCGGCCTACCGCGGCCAGGCCGAGGCCGAGGTGGCAGGTGGGGGTGGTTGCGCTGGAGAGGCGGGCGAAGGGCATCGCGGGCTCCGTTCGGTCGGTCGATCAACCAGCGACCAAGCTAACCCGCGACGCCCTTCGTTCAGTTCTTCTTGGCCTCGGCCCAGGCGTGCTGCCGCGCGAGGTCGGCCTTGACCTCCGCCAGCTGTGCCGCCACCGCGCTCGGCGCCGTACCGCCCCGGCCGTTGCGGGACGCCAGCGCGCCCTTGACGTTCAGTACCGTGCGGACCTCCGGGGTGAGGTGGGGGGAGATCTTGGCGAACTGGTCGTCGGTGAGGGCGTCGAGTTCCTTGTTCTCGGACTCCGCCACCTTGACGCACTCCCCCGCCACCTCGTGGGCGACGCGGAACGGGACGCCCTGGCGGACGAGCCACTCGGCGATGTCGGTGGCGAGGGAGAAGCCGGCCGGGGCCAGTTCCTCCATGCGCTCGCTGTGGACGGTGAGGGTGGCGATCATGCCGGTGAAGGCGGGGAGCAGCACTTCGAGCTGGTCGCAGGAGTCGAAGACGGGCTCCTTGTCCTCCTGGAGGTCCCGGTTGTAGGCGAGCGGCAGCGCCTTCAGCGTGGCCAGCAGGCCCGTGAGATTGCCGATCAGCCGGCCGGACTTGCCGCGCGCCAGCTCCGCGATGTCCGGGTTCTTCTTCTGCGGCATGATCGAGGAGCCGGTGGAGAACGCGTCGTGCAGGGTGACGAAGGAGAACTCCTTCGTGTTCCAGATGATGATCTCCTCCGCGATCCGCGAGAGGTCGATGCCGATCATCGCGGTGATGAAGGCGAACTCCGCGGCGAAGTCCCGCGAGGCCGTGCCGTCGATGGAGTTGCCCGCGCTCCCCCGCTCGAAGCCGAGGTCACGCGCGACCGCCTCGGGGTCCAGGCCGAGGGAGGAACCGGCGAGCGCGCCGGAGCCGTACGGCGAGACGGCGGTGCGCTCGTCCCACTGGCGCAGCCGCTCGGCGTCCCGGCCGAGGGACTGGACGTGGGCCAGCACATGGTGGGCGAAGAGCACCGGCTGGGCGTGCTGGAGGTGGGTGCGCCCCGGCATCGCCACGTCCGGGTGGGCCTCGGCGAGGCCGACCAGGGCGTCCTGGAGGTCCGCGATCAGGCCGCCGATGATCCGGGCGTGGTCGCGCAGGTACATCCGGAAGAGCGTGGCGACCTGGTCGTTGCGCGAGCGGCCCGCGCGGAGCTTGCCGCCGAGATCGGGGCCGAGCCGCTCCAGCAGACCGCGCTCCAGCGCGGTGTGCACGTCCTCGTCGGCGATGGTGCCCACGAACTCGCCCGAGGCCACGTCGGCTTCGAGCTGGTCGAGCCCCGCGAGCATCCGGGTCAGCTCGTCCTCGGTGAGCAGGCCCGCCGTGTGCAGCACGCGCGCGTGGGCGCGGGAGCCGGCGATGTCGTAGGGGGCGAGCCGCCAGTCGAAGTGGACGGACGCGGACAGCTTCGCCAGGGCCTCGGCGGGGCCGTCGGCGAAACGGCCGCCCCAGAGCCGTACGTCACCGCTGTTGCTGCTCACTGCGTTGCTCCTCGAGCTCGTGGTGTGCCGCCGCCTCCCCACCCTTGCGGGCGAGGAGGCGGCTTTCCCTCTGCTGACTGATAACGACGAGTCCTACGCGAGGTCCCGCTTGGCGGCGATCTTCGACGACAGGCTGTAGATGTCGATGAAGCCCTTGGCCGCGGCCTGGTCGAAGGTGTCGCCGGTGTCGTAGGTGGCGAGGTTGAAGTCGTACAGCGACGACTGGGACCGGCGGCCGGTGACGACGGCGCGGCCACCGTGCAGGGTCATCCGGACGTCGCCGGAGACGTGCTCGTTGGCCTCGGTGATGAAGCCGTCCAGCGCCCGCTTGAGCGGGGAGAACCACTGGCCGTCGTAGACCAGTTCGCCCCAGCGCTGCTCCACCTGCCGCTTGTAGCGGGCGAGTTCACGCTCGACGGTGACGTTCTCCAGCTCCTGGTGGGCGGTGATCAGGGCGATGGCGCCCGGAGCCTCGTACACCTCGCGGGACTTGATGCCGACGAGGCGGTCCTCGACCATGTCGATCCGGCCGATGCCCTGGGCGCCCGCGCGCTCGTTGAGCTGCTGGATGGCCTGGAGGACGGTGACCGGGCGGCCGTCGACGGCGACCGGCACGCCGCGCTCGAAGGTGATGACGACCTCGTCGGCCTCGCGGGCCTCGGCCGGGTTGGAGGTGTACTCGTAGATGTCCTCGATCGGGGCGTTCCAGATGTCCTCCAGGAAGCCCGTCTCGACGGCGCGTCCGAAGACGTTCTGGTCGATGGAGTACGGGGACTTCTTGGTGGTGGCGATCGGGAGGTTCTTCGCCTCGCAGAAGGCGATCGCCTTGTCACGGGTCATCGCGTAGTCGCGGACCGGGGCGATGCACTTCAGGTCGGGGGCGAGGGCGACGATGCCGGCCTCGAAGCGGACCTGGTCGTTGCCCTTGCCGGTGCAGCCGTGGGCGACCGTGGTGGCGCCGTGCTTCTGTGCGGCGGCGACGAGGTGCTTGACGATCGTCGGCCGGGAGAGGGCGGAGACCAGCGGGTAGCGGTCCATGTACAGGGCGTTCGCCTTGATCGCCGGGAGGCAGTACTCCTCGGCGAACTCGTCCTTGGCGTCGGCCACTTCGGCCTCGACGGCACCGCACGCGAGGGCGCGCTTGCGGATGACGTCCAGGTCCTCGCCGCCCTGGCCGACGTCCACCGCAACGGCGATGACCTCGGCGCCCGTCTCCTCGGCGATCCAGCCGATGGCGACGGAGGTGTCCAGTCCGCCTGAGTAGGCGAGTACGACGCGCTCGGTCACGGGTTCTCTCCTCACGTGCATTCGCTGATATGCATGAGTATGCAGAACTCCGCATGATTCGTCAATCGCGGAGGTGGGGTAGGCAGCGGGCATGGGAAAGACATATGAGCGCATCGACGGCAGGATCCGGAGATTCATCGAGGAGCAGCCCCTCTTCTTCACGGCGACCGCGCCCCTGGCCGGCGACGGCACGGTGAACCTCTCCCCCAAGGGCCTCAAGGGCTCGTTCGTCGTGCTGGACGAGCTGACGGTGGCGTACCTCGACTTCGCGGGCTCCAACGCGGAGACCGTGGCCCACCTGCGGGAGAACGGCCGGATCACCCTGATGTGGTGCGCCTTCCAGGGCCCGCCGAACATCGTGCGCGTGCACGGCCGGGGCGAGCCGGTCTTCCGCGACGACCCGCGCTTCGGCGGCCTGCTGGCCGCCTTCCCCGGCATCGACCCGGCCCCGCACGGCCTGCGGGCGATCATCGTGGTGCACGCCGAGCTGGTGCGGGACTCGTGCGGGTACGCCGTGCCCCGCATGGTCTACGAGGAGGACCGCGATGCGCACCGGCGGCGGTTCAGCAGGGAGGACGACGCC
Source organism: Streptomyces sp. SID1328 (assembly GCF_009865595.1). Lineage (NCBI taxonomy): Bacteria > Bacillati > Actinomycetota > Actinomycetes > Kitasatosporales > Streptomycetaceae > Streptomyces > Streptomyces sp. SID1328. Next base: position 5,469 of record NZ_WWKH01000709.1, read on the forward strand.
TCGCTCAGCGACTACTTCACCGGTAAGGAGCACATCGCGACGAGCATCGACGGGCTCCCCGGCCTGCCGTTGCCGCTGCCGCCCTCTACGGTCTGAGCCATGCGCCGCCGCCTGGTCACCGCCCTCGTCTCCGCCTCCTGCTGCGCGCTCGGCCTCACGCCGGCCGACACGCCTTTGCCCGCGCGCCTCGCGGACACCGGCGGCGGAACCCAGCTCATCACCGCCGAGGCCCCGGACGCCGGCTCCAGCACCGGCACCCTCACCTGGTGGGACCTGCGGCACGGGCGGTGGACGGCGGCCGGGACGGCGCCCGCGCGGTTCGGCTCGGGCGGCCTGGTGGAGGGCACCTCACGGCAGCAGGGCACCCATACGACGCCGGCCGGGCTGTACGACCTGCCGTTCGGCTTCGGCATCGAGGCCGCGCCGGCCGGGACACGCGTCAGGTACCGCCCGGTCACCGGGAGTTCCTGGTGGTGCCAGGACAACGACTCCCGCGCCTACAACCGCTGGGCCGACCCCCTCCCCGCCGACTGCCGCGCCTCGGAGTCCGAGCACCTGGTCTCCTACACCACCCAGTACGCCCACGCCCTCGTCATCGGCTTCAACTACCACCACCGGGTGCGCGGGCGCGGCGCGGGCATCTTTCTGCACGTCAACGGCAAGGCGGCGACGGCCGGTTGCGTCTCCGTACCCGCCGACGCCATGGCGGAGATCCTGCGCTGGACCGACCCGTCCAGGCACCCGCACATCGCCATCGGAACGGAGGGCGGGGCCACCGCGCTCGTCCGTCACTGACCCCCGCCAGGTCGCTCGCCGGGGCGCTGAACACTCCGCCCGCACCGCACGTATGTGTGGGCCAAGGGTCAAGTCCCCCGGAGGAACCGTGACCACCACGCTCGCAGGCGGACGTGCCGCCCGCCGCCAGACGATGCGCCGCATCCGCCCGCGCCGCTCGCCGGCCGTCCCGCTGCTGCTCGCGGTGTGGGCGGGCGCGGCGGCCGTGCTGTGGCTCTGGTGGCACAACACCCCCTCGATCGCCGACAACGCCGGCCGGGTCCTGAACGCCGGGCGGATCACCGGGCTGCTGGCCGGGTACCTGATGGCACTGGTCGTGCTGCAGATGGCGCGCGTACCGGCGCTGGAGCGGCGGGTCGGCTCGGACCGGGTGGCCCGCTGGCACGCGATGAGCGGCCGCTACACGCTGAGCCTGGTCCTGGCGCACGTCTTCCTCATCATGTGGGGATACGCCCTCCAGGCGGGCAAGACGCTCGGCGACATCGTCCAGCAGACCGTCGACTCGGTGAACCAGCTCCCCGACATGGGCAAGGCGGCCATCGGCACCGGCCTGTTCGTGGTCATCGGGCTCTCCTCCGTCGGCGCGGTCCGGCGCAGGCTGCCGTACGACACCTGGTACCACGTGCACCTGCTGACCTACGCGGCGGTGTTCCTGACCTTCTGGCACCAGATCACCACCGGCAACGACTTCGCGGTCGAGCCGATGGCGAAGACCTTCTGGTACGTGCTGTACGGCGTGGTGACCGCGCTGGTGCTGTGGTACCGGGTCATCGTGCCGGTCCGGCTGAACCTGCGGCACCGGATGCGGGTGGAGGCGGTGATCGAGGAGTCGCCGGGCATCGTGTCGGTGCTGATCTCCGGGCGGAAGCTGCACCGGATGGGCGCGGAGGCGGGCCAGTTCTTCCGCTGGCGGTTCCTGGCGCCGGGGATGCGGTTCAGCTCGCACCCGTACTCGCTGTCGGCGGCGCCCCGGCCGGGCATGCTGCGGATCACCGTGAAGGCGATCGGCGACCACAGCGCGCGGCTGCGCGAACTGGAGCCGGGCACACGCGTGTGGGCGGAGGGCCCGTACGGGGCGCTCACCGCGCAGCGCCGCAGCCGGGGCAAGGTGCTGCTGGTGGCGGGCGGGGTCGGGATCACGCCGATGCGCGCGCTGTTCGAGACGCTGCCGGGCGCCTCCGGTGACATCACCCTGCTGTACCGGGCCAACACCACGCAGGACCTCGCCCTGTGGGACGAGCTGGCCGCGATCGCCGAGGAGCGGGGCGCCCGGCTGATGTACGCGGTGAACAGCCCGGAGGGCGAGCGGCCGGACATCTCGGCGGAGAACCTCCGCCGCAAGATGCCCGACATCGACCGCCACGACGTCTTCATGTGCGGGCCGCCCGGCTTCGCGCAGGCGGTGTACGAGGCACTGCGCGGCGCGGGGGTACCCGCCCGGCGCATCCATCACGAGTCGTTCGAGATGTGAGCGGAGCTCCAGAAGCCATGAGGAAGAGCCACCCCATCCGTCGCGTGATGCTGGCCACCGCGGCCACCGTGTCCGGTGTCGTGCTGCTGCTGTCGCTGAAGCCCGCGTCCGACCCGGCGTCGGCCTCGGCGGCCGCCCCGCCGGCGT
>NZ_WWKH01000710.1:0-11415 GCF_009865595.1 Streptomyces sp. SID1328
CGCTGACCTCGGTGTAGTACGCCCGCCAGAGGGCCGCGGCCACCGGCGAGTCGTACGGTTCCGGGGCGATGGTCCATGTCGTCATGCGGGCCATCCCAGCGGGGGGCGCGGGGCGCGGGCAAGCGGGTTTCAGGCGCCGGTGTCCTTCAGGCGGCGCCACTCGGCCACGACCTCGTCCACGTCGTACGGCTTCTTGCCCAGCGGCGGACCCGGCGGGGGACGGAACATCATGTCCCGGATCTTGACGTTGACGGCCGTGATGATCTCCCGGACGGCATGCTCCGAGGGTGCCGCGTACGCCGCCGCGAGCGCGTCCTCGGCCTCCTTGCGCAGGGCGAGCGCCGGGGGCAGTACCGCCAGGCCCTCGCGGGCCATCTTCCGCTTGACCCACCAGAGTTCGTCGTACGCGCTGTCCAGTCCGGCGGGCAGGGGCTTACCGGTGCCGGGCAGCTCGTCGAACTCGCCGCGGCGCTGGGCGGCGTTGATCTGGTGGTCGACCCACGACTCGAACGGGACACGCGGTGGCTTTCGCTCGGTCATGCCCCCCATTGTGCCGGACGTGGACGAGCCGGGCGTTCTATCATGCGGCGGCGGTGCGGCGATCAGGGGTCCGCGCCAAGGGGCTTCAGGGGGAACACGCGTGCTCGAACTCACCATGGCCGCCGTCTCCGGCGAGGAAGCGGGTGCCACGGCCGGCATGACGATGGCCGAGGCGCCCAGCGAACCGGGTGCGGCGCTCCGCGTGGGCCGGGACGGCGCGGTGTGCCGGCTGGTCACCCCGGAGGACTGGCTCTTCGTCTCCCGCGTCCACCTGGAGTTCCTCTGCGGCCCCGACGGCGGCTGGCAGCTCTCCTGGCTCCACGGCTCCCAGCCCGACCCCTCCTCCGAGGTCCGCCTCACGGTCGGCGAATACGCCCAGACCGTCCCCTACGGCGGCTCCGTCCGCCTCCCCCGAGGAGCCTCGGGCGAGGTGGTCGTCCAGGACCGCACGGCTCCCCGCAGCGTGAACGTGGGTTTCTACCACGAGGTCCAGCTGCCGCCGGCCTGAGCGACGAGACCGGTACCGGCTCCGCTCGGCCGACCGGTGCCCCCCGCTCAGCGGGGCGGGCCGGCCGTGCGGTGAGTGCCTCGGGCGGTGTCGGCCGTCTCCGCGGGGTTCAGCCCACCACCCGTGCCAGCGCGAAGCCGTCGTACCCCTTGCCGCCGACCGTCTGGAGGGCCGTGCCCGTCAGGCGGGGGTGGTCGGCGATGAGGTCGATGGCGGTCCGGGTGCCGGTGATGGCGGGGTCGGTGCTGGTGGAGTCGGCCACACGGCCGTCGCGGACGACGTTGTCGAGGATGATCAGACTGCCGGTGCGGGTGAGCCGGAGGGCCCACTCGACGTAGTGCGGGTTGTTGGCCTTGTCGGCGTCGATGAAGACCAGGTCGAAGGGGGCCGGGTTCTCGTCCGCGAGGTTGGGGAGGGACTCCAGGGCCGGGCCGACCCGCACGTCCACCATCCGGTCGAGGCCCGCGCGGGCGATGTTGCGGACCGCCACGTCGGCGTGTTCCGGGTTGTGCTCCAGCGTGACCACGCGGCCGTCCTCGGGCAGGGCACGGGCCAGCCAGATGGTGCTGTACCCGCCGAGGGTGCCGATCTCCAGCACCGTACGGGCGCCCTGGATCTGCGCGAGGAGCTGGAGGAACTTGCCCTGGGTGGGGGTCACCGCGATGGACGGGAGCCCGGCCGCCTCCGAGTCGCGCAGCGCGGCCCGCAGGGCGTCGTCGTCCGGTGCGAGCCGGCTGGTGAAGTAGAGGTCCACGTCGTCCCACCGCTGCGACTCGCTCATGCGTGTGCTGCCTTTCCCGAGTGTCTGCGCAAAGCCTCTGCCAGGGTCCATGGTGCCCCCCGGAGAGACAGAAGCGGGCGCAGGAACCGTACGTGCGGTTCCCGCGCCCACCTCGCCCGGAGACAAGGACTCCTACTGCTCGGCCTCCACCGCGGGCGGCGAACCCGGCAGCGGACGGCCGGCGGACTCGCTCATCCGCCACACCGCGAAGCCACCGATGACGGCGGCCGCCATCATGTAGTAGGCGGGCATCATCAGGTTGCCGGTCGCGCCGATCAGCGCGGTGACCACCAGCGGGGTCGTACCGCCGAACAGGGACACCGAGACGTTGAAGCCGATCGACAGCGAGCCGTAGCGGACCCGGGTCGGGAACAGCGCCGGGAGCGCGGCCGGCATGGCGGCGGTGAAGCAGACCAGCAGCAGGCCCAGCGCGCCCATGCCGAGCGCGACGGCGAGCAGGCTGCCCTGGCGGATCAGCAGCAGAGCCGGGATCGACAGGAACAGGAAGCCCGCGCAGCCCGCGGCGATCACCGGACGGCGGCCGACGCGGTCGGTCAGGGCGCCCGCGAACGGCTGGACGATCATCATCAGCGCCATCACACCGAGCACGACGAGCAGACCGTGCGTCTCGTCGTACTTCAGCTCACTGGTGAGGAAGCTCGGCATGTACGACAGCAGCATGTAGTCGGTGACGTTGAAGACCAGCACCAGGCCGACACAGAGCAGCAGCGACTGCCACTGGCCCGCGAGCATCTCGCGCAGCGGCACCTTCGGCCGGTTGGTCTCGGCCTTCTCGACCTCGGCGGCGAAGGCCGGGGTCTCCTCCAGGCGCATCCGCAGGTACAGGCCGATGATGCCCATCGGACCGGCGATCAGGAACGGGATGCGCCAGCCCCAGGAGAGCAGGTCGTCGCTGGAGAGCAGGGCCGTCATCAGCGTGACCAGGCCCGCGCCGCCGATGTAACCGGCCAGCGTGCCGAACTCCAGCCAGCTGCCGAGGAAGCCGCGCTTCTTGTCGGGCGCGTACTCGGCGATGAAGGTCGAGGCACCGGCGTACTCACCGCCGGTGGAGAAGCCCTGCACCAGCCGGGCCGCCAGCAGCAGCAGCGGCGCGCCGACGCCGATGGAGGCGTACGAGGGGATCAGGCCGATGGCGAACGTGCCCGCCGCCATCATGATCATCGTGACGGCGAGGACCTTCTGGCGCCCCACCCGGTCACCCAGCGGGCCGAAGATCATACCGCCGAGCGGGCGGACGAGGAAGGCCGCCGCAAAGGCGCCGAACGTCGAGAGGAGCTGTGCAGTCGCGTTCCCGGAAGGGAAGAAGACTTTGCCCAGCGTCACGGCGATGTAGCTGAAGACGCCGAAGTCGAACCACTCCATGGCGTTGCCGAGCGCGGCAGCCTTGACGGCACGCTTGACGAGCGCGGGGTCGGTGACCGTGGGCTCTGCCTGGGCCTTCGGGGTCCGAAGGGACTTCGGACGGGGACTGACAGCGGTGGCGGCCAAAACGGAACTCGCCTGCCTTTCGACGGGGACACGGGCGGCGCCGGACGACGACGGCGACGGCGTGCGTCAGGCAGAAAAGAGACGATAGGGGAGTTTCGGCCCCTTACGTCCTGTGCGCGGACTGTTGCTTTCTGCAAAGAAACCGCGTCTACGCTGGTATGTCTGCCCTGTTCGGCGAGCATGATCCCCATCAAAAATGTGATCCATATCGCGCTCCGGAGCGGAAACCGCACCCTCTTCGGACTATCGTCATCCGGACAAATGGGTGACGGACATACCGTGACGCGATGGGGCGGGAGGCCACGAGGCGTGGTGGACGTGGAGCACGGCGGACGGTCGGCGGACACCCTGGCGACGGCCGGAGCCGGCTCCAGAGCCCGGCTGCGCGCCGCCCGGCTCGCCCTGTGGGCGGTCGCCGCGATCCTCGCCGCCCGGCAGATGGCCCTCGTCCTCACCACCCCGAGCGGGCAGCGCCTCACCGACCTGGAGACCTGGGTCGGCCCGGACGGCGTCCTGCACGTCAACGGCTCCCTGTACGACTCCACCCGGTTCACCGGCACCCCCTTCGCCGGCCTGGTCCTCAAGCCGCTCACCCGCGCCGCCGAACAGGCCCTCGGCTGGGGCTGGACCTTCGGCACGCTGCTGCTGGTCGTCGCCCTCGGCCTGGTCGTCGCCCGCGCGCTGCCCCGGCCCGTGGGGCGCCGTACCGCCCTGCTTGCCGCCCCCGTCGCCATCAGCCTCCTGATGGTGTCGCTGCCGGTCCGCAACACCCTCTGGCTCGGGCAGACCAGCGTCATCCCGGTACTGCTCGTCCTGCTGGGCTGCTTCACCGCCCGCGGCGAACGCACAGCAGGCGTGCTCATCGGCCTCGCCGCCGCCCTCCAGCCGACGGTCCTGCTCTTCGCCCCGCTGCTCTGGTTCACCGGCCGCCGCCGGGCCGCGCTCGGCGCCGCCGCCACCTTCGCCGGGGGCACCCTGCTCGCCTGGGCCGCGATGCCGGGCGACTCCCTCACCTACTGGGTGCACCACATGGCGGGCGTCGGCCTCGGCGGCAGCGCCGACGCGCTCGCCAACCAGTCGCTGCACGGCGCCCTGCTCCGGTTCGGGCTCAGCGGCCCGCCGGAGATCGCGCTCTTCCTGCTGCTCGGCGCGGCCGTCGCCGTCCTCGCGCTGCGCCGGGCCGTGGGGTACGCCCGTGACGGGCAGCTCCTGCTCGCCGTGGCCGTCACCGGGTGCGCGGCCGTCGCCGTCTCCCCGGCGACCTGGCAGCACCAGCTCCTCTGGGTGCTGCTCGCGGTCGTCGGCCGGGTCGGGACGCGGGCCGCGGACCGTACGGTCTGGCCGGTCGCGGTGGTCCTGGTGACCACGCTCCCGGCGACGATGATGCTGCCGAACACGCCGGTGATGTACCCGCTGCGGGACAACCTCGTCCTGCTCGCCGCGCTGGCCGCCGCGACCGCCGTCCCCTTCCTGCCCCGCAGCTCCCCGCACTACGACGCCCCGGCGCCCACCGCGTACGCCCGTCAGGTCCCGGCCCGGTTCGGACGCGTACCGCTGCTGCCGTTCGTGCGGCGCTCGCTCACCCGGCCCAATCTGCTGCTGGAGCTGCTGCTCATCCGCGTGACCTACGCGGCCTACGCGCAGGTGCGGCTCGCGGCGACCGGGGGCAGCAACGAACTCGGGCGCGAGACCGCCGAGCACCACGGGCGGCTGGTGCTCGACGCCGAGCGGTTCCTGCGCATCGACGTCGAGCACGCCGTCAACCACGCGGTCGTCGAGGTCGGCTGGCTGCGCGGGTTCCTCGACTTCTACTACGAGTCCTTCCACTTCGTCGTCCCGCTGACCGTGCTCGCCGTCCTCTACTGGCGCCGCCCGGTCGACTACCGCTGGGCCCGGACCTCCCTCGGCTTCGCCACGCTGCTCGCGCTGACCGGCTTCTGGCTCTTCCCGCTGGCTCCGCCGCGTCTGATGCCGGGGCTCGGCTTCGTCGACACCGTGCACGGGGCGCAGGACCTCGCCAACCCGGACTACGGCGCGATGACCGCGATCACCAACCAGTACGCGGCGATGCCCTCGCTGCACTTCGGGTGGTCGCTGTGGTGCGGGGTGGTGATCGCGATGCTCGCCCCGCGCTGGTGGATGAAGGGGCTCGGGCTGCTGCATCCGCTGTTCACCGTCACGGCGATCGTGGCCACGGCCAACCACTGGGTGCTGGACGCGGTGGGCGGGGCACTGGTGGTGGGGGGCGGCTTCGCCCTTGCGTACGTGCTGCTCGGGCCCCGGGCCATCGCCGCCTCCGGCGAGGTCGGACGGCCGCCGGGGCAGCGCAGGCCGCAGGAGCAGTCGCAGCCGGTCAGCTCCGGCCGAGGCGGGTGAACAGCCCGACGCGAGACCTCGCCCGCCCGCTCGCGCCGCCCCGCGCGCCGGAGCGGCGCACCACGGCACCCGCGCTCGTGCCCGCCGTCCTCGCCACGGTCCTCGGGCTGTGGGGGCTCACCCGGCACGGCAGCATGTGGCGCGACGAATCCGTCACCTACCGGGTCGCCCACCGCCCGCTCGGCGAACTCCTCGCGCTGCTGGGCCACATCGACGCCGTACACGGCCTGTACTACCTGCTCATGCACGGCGTCTTCGCCCTCTGGGACGGGGGCCTTGTCGCCCTGCGCCTGCCCTCGGTGCTGGCCACCGCCCTCGCCGCCGCCGGGGTCGGGACACTGGGCTCCCGGCTCGCCGGACCACGGACCGGCGTCCTCGCGGGCGTGCTGTTCGCCCTCTTCCCGGCGACCCAGCAGTACGCGCAGGAGGGGCGGTCGTACGCCCTCGTCACCGCCGGTGTGGTCTGGGCGACCTACCTCTTCCTGCGCGGGATCGGCTCCGCCGGGCGCGGCTGGTGGGTGGGGTACGGGGTGCTGCTGGCGGTCGTGTGCTGGGTGCACGAGTTCGCCGCGCTGGTGCTGTTCGCCCACGCGGTGACGCTGCGGCTGCTGGGGGTGCGGTGGCGGGGATGGGGGGTGGCGGCGGCCGGCGTACTGGTCGCGGTGGCGCCGCTGGCGGTGGTCAGCGCCCGGCAGGCCGATCGGCAGCTGGGCTGGCTGGGCCGCCCGAGCCCGGCCGTGTGGCTCGGGTTCCTGGCCGTATCGGCCCTGGGCCTGCTGCTGAGCCGTGTCCCGCCCCTGGCCGACCGCACGGTGACCGCGCTCGCCCTGCCCCTGCTGATCGTCCCGCCCGGCGTCCTGATCACCGCCTCCCTGCTCGAGCCGTGGTACGTCGACCGCTATGTCCTGTACGCCCTGACCGGCCTGGCCCTTCTCGGCGGGGTCGCGCTGGACCGGTTGCCGGCGCACCTCGAGAAGGCCGCCGTCTGCCTGCTGGCCCTGGCCCTGCTCCCCGCCTCCCTGGCAGTGCGGACCCCGGAGAGCCGCAAGGACGACGTGGTGGCGGTCGCCCGGACCGTACGGAAGCTGTCCCGCCCCGGCGACGGCGTGCTGTTCCTCCCGTCCCGCCGCCGCGAGTGGCTGCTGTCGTACCCCACCCTGTACGGCCGCTTGCACGACGTGGCCCTGGCCCGCTCTCCGGGCGCTTCCCACACCCTCCAGGGCACGGAGCTGCCCCCGGACACCATCCGGTCCCGCCTCTTGGCCACGCCCCGCGCGATCGCCCTGACCGACCCCGACGGCCAGCCCCTCGACCCCTTCCCCAGGGAGGAGGTCAAGCGGCGCACGCTCAGGGAGTACTTCGAGGAGTGCGAGCGGGTTCGGGTGTGGGGCGCCCAGGTGGTGGTCTACGCACGCAAACCGGACCTCGGCTCGGCCGCACAGGGTGAGGGCTGCCGGGGCGGCGGCGAGCGGTAGCGGGGTCAGTCGCGGTCCGGCGCCAGGACCGCCAGGACCGCTGAGGCCAGGGCCGCCAGGAGCAGAGGGACGCCCAGGCCGTGGTGGAGGACCAGCCAGGCGCCCAGGCAGGCGCCGGCGAACATGGAGAGGACCGCGGCGGTGCGGCGCGGGGAGCGGTCGGCGGTGCCGCTGCCCAGGCGGGACTCGGCGGCCAGGCCCGTCAGGGTCATGGTCAGGACGGTGGTGGTGAGGTCGGGGACGCCCAGGGCGCGCACGGTGGCGTTGCGCAGGCCCATGGCCAGCGCGGTGAGGGCGATCAGGGCGTAGCGGGTGCCGGGGCGCTCGGGCCAGGCCAGGGCGATGGCTGCCGAGGCGCCGACCAGCAGGGCTTCCGTGACGAGGGTCGGCCGGGTCGCGCGGCGGACGCGTGAGGTGAGCCGGCCGCCTGCCGCCGCGCCGACCAAGAAGCAGCCCAGCGAGGTGGCGGTGAGAGGTACGGAGAAGCCGGGGGCGCCCACCGCGGCGAAGCCGAGGATGACCACGTTGCCGGTCATGTTGGCCGTGAAGACGCGGCCGAGGCCCAGATAGCCGACCGCGTCGATCAGCCCGCTCACCACGGTCAGTACGAGCAGGACCCACGGGAGCCGCATCGTCCTGGGCATCGCGTCCTCCGGTCGGGCGGGCGGGGCCGGACCAGTGGACCACGGGGGTGCGGACATGCGCGCGCACCCTCGCCGAGCGGTGGCGAGGGTGCGGGAAGGAAAGGGGGTGGGCCGTCGACCGTGGGTGGTCGGGGCACCGGACGGCCCGGTGCGGGGAACGGCCCGCGCGGGGACGGCTCAGTACCAGCCGTTGGCCTGCCAGAAGTTCCACGCCTGGGCGGGGCTGCCGTAGCGGGAGTTCATGTAGTCCAGGCCCCACTTGATCTGGGTGGCGGGGTTGGTCTTCCAGTCGGAACCGGCCGAGGACATTTTGGAGGCCGGGAGGGCCTGCACCAGGCCGTACGCGCCGGAGGAGCTGTTCTTGGCGGAGACGTTCCAGCCGCTCTCGTGCGCGACGATCTTGCTGAACGCGTTGTACTGCGCCGAGTCCGGGATCATCCGGTGTGCGACGGACTGCGCCGAGGAGGGCGACGGGTTCGTCGCGGCCTGGGCGGGGGCTGCGCCGAGGGCCACACCGGCGACACCGGCGGCCAGGGCGGCCACGGTGACGGCCTTCTTCGGGGAGACGATGCGGCGGATGGCGGAGAACGACACGAAAACCTCTTACGTTGGGGACGATGGGTCGCCGTTCGCGTTCCAGCACGCTCCGCGTGGTGGCCGCAGGCGTCGGCGCCGCGGCCCGTGAGGACCGTGGCGCCTGGCGACGGCCTCCAGAGAAGCAAGCTTCCGAAACGTCCGCAATACCCCCTTTTACTAGTTGTGGCCGGACCGCCGAGAAGGCGCCCTTGTGTGACCTGGCTCTCAAAGCCCAGGTCAGGGGGGTTGCAAGAAGGTGCATAACGGACGTAAAGGTCTACGATCCGGGGTCGTAGGTGACCTCGGTCATATGGGCTGCCTCACGCACCGGGGGCGTCGAAGGTGACCGGCGTCTCGAAGGCGGCCCGCCGGGTGGCCCGGCGCAGGGCGCGCAGCACGGCCGGGCCGAGGGTCAGGGTGAGGACGACCGTGCAGACGGCCCGGCCCAGGTCCCAGCCCATGGAGGTGGCCAGGCAGTAGGCGAGGAAGCGGGCCAGGTTCGCGGGGACCGCGGCGTGCGGGTCGAAGGAGATGTTCGACGCCATGGTTCCCATGAACGGCCAGCCGGCCAGGTTCATGACCGTGCCGTAGGCGAAGGCCGCGAGGAAGCCGTAGCAGGCGAGCATCACCAGCTCACCACGGCCACGCAGGCGGGCGGCGCCCGGCAGCAGGCCCGCGCCCATGGTGAACCAGCCCATCGCCAGCATCTGGAACGGCATCCACGGCCCGACCCCGCCGGTCAGCAGCGCGGACGCGAACATCGTCACCGAGCCGAGTACGAACCCGAAGCCGGGCCCGAGCACCCGCCCGCTGAGCACCAGCAGGAAGAACATCGGCTCGATGCCCGCCGTACCCGCGCCGATCGGCCGCAGGGCCGCTCCGGTCGCCGCGAGCACCCCCAGCATGGCGACGGCCTTGGGGCCGAGCCCCGACTCCGAGATGGTCGCCGCCACCACCGCGACCAGCAGCACCAGCAGCCCGGCGAAAAGCCAGGGCGCGTCCTCGGCATGCGCGCTGACCTGCGAGTCCGGCGGCGCGAGGAACGGCCACCCGAACGCGGCCACCCCCACCGCGCCGACCAGCACGAGCGCGGCGACGGAACGGGGACCGAGCCGGACGGCCCGTACGGCGGGGGACGTCATGCCAGCGCCTTCCGTACCTCGGACACCGTCAGCCAGGGCTGCGGGGCCAGGATCTTGGTTACCTGGGGCGCGAAGGAGGGTGAGGACACCACGATGTCGGCCGTGGCGCCGTCCGCTATCACCTCGCCGTCCGCCAGCAGCACCACCCGGTGCGCGATCTCGGCGGCCAGCTCCACGTCGTGCGTGGCCAGCACCAGGGCGTGCCCCTCGGCCGCCAGCCCGCGCAGCACGGCGACCAGGCGGGCCTTGGCGGCGTAGTCCAGGCCGCGCGTCGGCTCGTCCAGCAGGAGCAGCGGGGGGCGCGCCGTCAGCACGACGGCGAGCGCCAGGGCGAGACGCTGGCCCTCGGAGAGGTCGCGGGGGTGGGTGTCGTCGGTGATGCCCGGCAGCAGCTCCGACACCAGGGCCCGGCAGGTGCCGGGCGCGGCGTCCGCGTCCTTGTCGGCGGCCACGCACTCGGCGCCCACCGTGTCGGCGTACAGCAGATCGCGCGGCTCCTGCGGCACCAGGCCGACCCGGCGCACCAGTTCGGCGGGCTTCAGCCGGTGCGGGGCGGCCCCGCCGGCCCGGACGGAACCGGAGGTGGGCGCGACCAGCCCGACCAGGGAGCCGAGCAGCGTGGACTTCCCGGCGCCGTTGCGGCCCATGAGGGCGATGGTCTCGCCGGGGCCGACGGTCAGGTCGACGCCCCGCAGCGCGTCGACCCGGCTGCGCCGTACGGCGAGGCCGCGGACCTCGGCGACCTGCGGCTCGGCGGGGGAGGCGCGCCGGAAACGGCGGCGGGGCGGGGCGGTGGTGACCTCGGAGAGACCGGGGGACTCGGGCTCGGAACCGGCGAGGCTCTCCCGCAGCGGCCCGGCCCTGCGCCGCGCGTCCCGGATGGTCAGGGGAAGCGGGCTCCAGCCGGCCAGCCGGCCCAGCTCGACCACCGGCGGGATCACCGGGGAGACGGCCATCATGTCGGCCGGGGCGCCGAGGACCGGGGGAGCGCCGGGGGCGGGCAGCAGCACGACCTGGTCGGCGTACTGGACGACCCGCTCCAGCCGGTGTTCCGCCATGAGGACCGTGGTGCCCAGGTCGTGCACCAGGCGTTGCAGGACCGCGAGGACCTCCTCCGCCGCGGCCGGGTCCAGCGCCGAGGTCGGCTCGTCCAGGACCAGTACGCGGGGGTGCGGGGTGAGCACCGAGCCGATGGCGACCCGCTGGCGCTGCCCGCCGGACAGGGTGCCGATGGAACGGTCCCGCAGATCGGCGAGGCCCAGCAGGTCGAGCGTCTCCTCCACCCGGCGCCGCATCACCTCCGGAGCCAGCCCCAGCGATTCCATGCCGTAGGCGAGTTCGTCCTCCACGGTGTCCGTGACGAAGTGCGCGAGCGGGTCCTGGCCCACCGTGCCGACCACGTCGGCCAGTTCGCGCGGCTTGTGGGTGCGGGTGTCCCGCCCCGCCACCGTGACCCGGCCGCGCAGGGTGCCCCCGGTGAAGTGCGGGACCAGCCCGCTGACCGCGTTCAGGATCGTCGACTTGCCCACCCCCGACGGGCCGACGAGCAGCACGAGTTCACCCTCGGGCACCTCGAAGTCCACGCCCCGGACGGTCGGTCCGGCCGCCCCGTCGTACGTGACGGCGACGTCCTCGAAGCGGATCACGACGGCTCCTTGCGGTCCTGGGGTACGACGAGCACGGGCAGCAGGCCCAGCAGGATGGCGGCGGCCGGCCACAGCGGCAGCGCGGGTGCGGCCAGCGGGACGACACCGGGGTGCAGCGCGCCCGGATCGCGTACGGAGGCCAGCGCGAGCAGCGCGGCGACGGCCGCGCCCGCCCCCGCCACCAGCCACGCCCGAACCCCCCACGGCGCCGGCCGGTA
>NZ_WWKH01000073.1:0-339 GCF_009865595.1 Streptomyces sp. SID1328
GGGCGACGACGCGAATTGTCAGACAGGACCTAGCTCAGCGGTGCCGTACGCGCCCAGGGACGCAGTCGCTCCAGGTCCTCCGCCACCGCCAGCAGGTCCGCCTCCGTACCCGGGCGGCCCACGAGTTGGACCGCGGCCGGGGCGCCGGTCGGCAGGGCGCCGAAGGGGACCGACATCGCGGGCCAGCCGGTCAGGTTCCAGACCGGGGTGAAGGGTGAACTGGCCGTGTTCACCGCCACGTTGGCGAGCCAGCTCCGCTGGTGCCAGGGCGCGGCTGCGGGCGAGCGGCGGGCCAGGGCCGGGGTGAGCAGTACGTCGTACTCGGTGAGGAACGGCAGC
>NZ_WWKH01000711.1:0-4671 GCF_009865595.1 Streptomyces sp. SID1328
CACGGCCGAGTTCGCCCTCGCCCGCATCCTGCCCGGCCCGCGCACCCCGCGCGAGACCGCGACCATGGCCGCGACCAGTGTCGTCATCCCCCCGCTCGCCGTCGGCCACCGGCTGACCGGCCGGATACGGCACCGCAACGCCGCACCGCTGAGGAGGGTGCCATGAACCGCCGGGACATCCCCGCCGCCGTCCTCTTCGACCGCGACGGCACCCTGGTCGCCGACGTCCCCTACAACGGCGACCCCGGCCGGGTCCGGCTGCTGCCCGGCGCCCGGCGGGCCGTGGCACTGCTGCGCGCCGCCGGGATCGCCACCGGTGTGGTGAGCAACCAGTCGGGCGTCGGCCGGGGCCTGATCTCCGACGCCGCCGTGCGCCGCGTGAACGCCCGCGCCGACGAACTGCTCGGCGGCCTCGGCGTGTGGGTCTACTGCCCGCACACCCCCGACGCGGGCTGCGACTGCCGCAAGCCCCGGCCGGGCCTGGTGCTCCGGGCCGCCGAGGCCCTCGGACAGGCACCGGGGGACTGCGTGGTCATCGGTGACATCGCCGCCGACGTGCGGGCCGGCCGGGCCGCCGGGGCCCGCGCCATCCTCGTCGCCAACCCGGCCACCCGGCCCGAGGAGGTCGCGGCGGAACCCGATGCTGCCGCCGACCTGCTCACGGCCGTACGGTCGCTGCTGCCCCCGGAGGGGGGTGAGCGGAGATGACGGCCCTGGTCGTCCGGCTCGACAGCTTCGGTGACGTGCTGCTCGCCGGTCCCGCCGTGCGCGCGGTCGCGGCGCACCACGAGCACGTCGCTCTGCTCTGCGGGCCGCGCGGGGCACCGGCCGCCCGGCTGCTGCCCGGCGTCGACGAGGTGCTGGTGTGGGAGGCGCCGTGGGAGGGCTTCGACCCGCCCGACGTCCAAGTGGCCGACATCGAAGACCTGTTGGGCCGCCTGCGGACGGTCGCGGCGGACGACGCGCTGATCCTCACCTCCTTCCACCAGAGCCCCCTGCCCACCGCGCTGCTGCTCCGCCTGGCCGGAGTCGCCCGGACCGGCGCCGACAGCACCGACCACCCCGGCCGGCTGCTCGACGTACGGCACCGGCGGCTGCCGGGGCGGCACGAGGCCGAGGCCGCGCTCGACACCGCCCTCGCCATGGGGTTCACCCCGCGCCCCGGCGACGACGGGCGGCTGCGCGTGCTGCCGCCCCCCGACACCGCCGCCCTCACCGGCAACGGCCCCTACGTCGTCGTCCACCCCGGCGCCAGCGCCCCGGCGCGTGCCTGGAGCCCCGACCGGTGCGCCGAGGCCGTCGCCCTGCTCACCGACGCCGGGCACCGGGTGGTCGTCACGGGCGGGCTCGACGAGAGTGAGCTGACCCGGCGGGTGAGCCGCGGCACCGCGGTCGACCTGGGCGGCCGCACCGACCCGCGCACCCTGTCCGGCGTGCTGCGCCTGGCCGACGCGGTGGTGTGCGGCAACACCGGCCCGGCCCATCTGGCGGCCGCCGTCGGGACACCGGTCGTCTCGCTGTTCGCCCCGGTGGTCCCGGCCGAGCGCTGGGGCCCGTACGGGGTGCCCAGCGTGCTGCTCGGCCGCCAGGACGCGCCCTGCGCGGACAGCAGGGCCCGGCAGTGCCCGGTGCCCGGCCATCCCTGCCTTGACGAGGTGACGGCGCACGACGTGCTCAGTGCCGTCCAGAAGCTGCTCCAGCCCGCGATGTGAGGAGGGAGAACCATGAACATCCTGGTATGGCATGTGCACGGCTCATGGCTGACGGCGTTCGTGCAGGGCCGGGCCACCTTCCTCGTCCCGGTCACCGAGGACCGCGGCCCCGACGGACTCGGCCGCGCCCGCACCTGGCAGTGGCCCGACACCGTGCTCGAACGCACTCCGGAGCAACTGCGGGACGCCGACATCGACCTGATGGTGCTTCAGCGACCGCACGAACTCGAACTGGCCCACCGCTGGACCGGCCGCCGCCCCGGCATCGACGTACCCGCCGTGTACGTCGAGCACAACAGCCCCCACGAGACGGCGGTGGACACCCGGCATCCACTGGCCGGCCGGTCCGACATACCCCTTGTGCACGTCACCCACTTCAACCACCTGATGTGGGACAACGGCCGGGCACCGACCACGGTGATCGAGCACGGCATCATCGACCCCGGCCACCGCTGGACGGGGGAGGAGCCGCGCGCCGCGGTCGTCGTCAACGAGCCCGTGCGCAGGGGCCGCACCACCGGCACGGACCTGCTGCCCCGGTTCGCGTCCTGGGCGCCGCTGGACGTCTTCGGCATGCGCACCGAGGGGCTCGCCGGGCACCTCGGCCTGCCGCCCGAACGGTGCCGGAGCCGGGACCTCGCCCAGGACGACCTGCACGCCGCGATGGCCCGGTGCCGGCTGTACGTGCACCCGATCCGCTGGACCTCGCTGGGGCTGTCCCTGCTGGAGGCCATGTTCCTCGGCATGCCGGTGGTCGCGCTCGACACCACCGAGGTGCGCGAGGCGGTGCCCGAGGGCGCCGGGGTCGTCTCCAACCGCCTGGAGGTGCTCGGCTCCGCCGTGCGCGCCTTCCTCGCCGACGCCGGCCAGGCGCGGCGGACCGGCGAGGCGGCCCGGGCGGCCGCGCTGGCCCGCTACGGAGAGCGGCGGTTCCTGGACGACTGGGAACGCCTGATCAAGGAGGTCACCCGATGACTCAGCACCACACCCCGGCCCGCGTCGCCATGGTCTCCGAACACGCCAGCCCCCTGGCCGCGCTCGGCGGCCCCGACGCGGGCGGCCAGAACGTCTACGTCGCCCAGCTCGCCGGAGTGCTGGCCCGCCGGGGCCACCACGTCACCGTGTATACCCGCCGCGACTCGCCCCGGCTGCCGGACCGGGTGCGCACGGCCGACGGCGTCGAAGTCGTCCACGTCCCAGCCGGGCCGGCCGCACCCGTGCCCAAGGACGAACTCCCGCCCTACATGCCTGAGTTCGGCGCCTGGCTGGGCGGGGAGTGGGCCGAGCGGCGCCCCGACGTGGTGCACGCCCACTTCTGGATGTCCGGCACCGCCGCCCTCGCCGGAGCCCGTGACCTCGGTGTACCGGTGGTGCAGACCTACCACGCCCTGGGCACCGTGAAGCGGCGGCACCAGGGAGCCGCCGACACCAGCCCCGCCGACCGCATCGCCACCGAGACGGCCGTCGGCCGGGCCTGCGACGCGATCATCGCCACCTGCGCCGACGAGGTGGCGGAACTCCAGGCCATGGGGCTGCCCCGTGCGCGCATGCACGTCGTGCCCTGTGGCGTCGACCCCGGGCAGTTCGCCCCGCGCCCCCGGCCCGCACGCTCCGGGAGGCACCGCCTGCTCACCGTCGGCCGGCTGGTCCCGCGCAAGGGCTTCGACCGTACGATCCGCGCCCTGGCCCACATCCCCGACGCCGAACTGCTCGTCGCGGGCGGCCCGGAACCGGCCCTGCTCTTCGCCGAGCCCGAGGCGGAACGGCTGCTGGCCCTCGCCGGGGAGTACGGCGTCGCCGACCGGGTTACCCTGCTCGGCGGGGTCGGCCGCGAGGACATGCCCGCGCTGATGTCCGACGCCGACCTGGTCCTCTCCCTGCCCCGCTACGAGCCGTTCGGCATCGTCCCCGTCGAGGCCATGGCCTGCGGGACCCCGCTGGTCGCCACCGCGGTCGGCGGCCAGCTCGACACCGTCGTCGACGGCCGCACCGGCGTCCTGGTCCCGCCCGGCGACGGCGACGAGGCCGCGATCGGCGCCGTCGTCCGCGAACTCCTCGCCGACCCCGCCCGGCTGGCCCGTTACGGCGCCGAGGGGCGGCGGCGGGTGCTGGAGCGCTACACCTGGGACCGCGTCGCCGACGGGGTCAGCCGCGTCTACGGCGCGGTGTCGTCCGTCCCCTCGCTCTCCGGAGTCGTCCGATGAACACCGCCACCGACACCACGCACTGCGACGACCTGATGACGGCGCTCACCGTCTTCCGCGAGGACGCCGCCCGCGTCCACCGGTGGGGCGGCACCCTCGCCGCCCATCTCGCCGACGGCTCCCGGCTCCTGGTCGCGGGCAACGGCGGCAGCGCCGCCCAGGCCCAGCACCTGACGGCCGAACTGGTGGGCCGCTACCGCGCCGACCGGCCGCCGTTCTCCGCGCTCGCCCTGCACGCCGACACCTCCGCCACCACCGCCATCGCCAACGACTACGGCGTGCAGGAGATCTTCGCCCGCCAGGTCGGCGCCCACGGCCGCAGCGGCGACCTGCTGATGCTGCTGTCCACCAGCGGCGCCAGCGCCAACCTGCTCGTCGCCGCCACCGAGGCGCACCGCCTCGGCATGACCGTCTGGGCCCTGACCGGCCCCGCCCCCAACCCCCTCCAGGCCGCCGCCGACGACGCCCTGTGCGTCCGGGCGGACAGCACCGCCACCGTGCAGGAACTGCACCTGGTCGCCGTGCACATGCTCTGCGAGTCCTTCGACAGCGCGATCGAACGCCACACGGCGCGCCCCCGGCGGTCACCGGCCCGGCAGCACTGGGCGGTGACCGGGAAGGAACGCCCATGACCACCCCGGCCCCGCTCCTCGTCGTGGGGGACGCCCTCCTCGACCACGACCTGTTCGGCCGCGTCGAACGGCTCGCGCCCGACGCGCCCGTACCCGTCGTCAGCGACGTCCGCCGCGCCACCC
>NZ_WWKH01000712.1:0-2541 GCF_009865595.1 Streptomyces sp. SID1328
GAGGCGAAGGTGGCGATGTGGCCGCCGACGCCGTACTTGCTGCCGCGGGTCACCATCGCCGCCGCGTTCCACCGGTTCCACGCGGTGATCCGGGTCTCCATCGCCTCGTCACCGGGGACGCCCGGCTCGGCGGCGGTGGGGATGGAGTTGACGTAGTCCGTCTCCAGGAGCTTCGGCAGCGCGACACCGCCCGCCTCGGCACGCTCCAGCGTGCGCCGCATCAGGTACGCGGCGCGGTGCGGGCCCGCTTCCCTGGCCACGGCGTCCAGGGAGGCGCGCCACTCGGCGGTCTCCTCGGGGTCGCGGTCCGGGAGCTGGTCGAGCGCGCTCGGCTGGATGGCGTTGGGGTCGGTCATCTCGCCGCCTTCCTCAGTCGAAGGGGGATCCCTCATGGGTGAGGGTTCGGGGTTGCCCTTGGTCTTTGGCAGGACAGGGCGAGAACTCGGTAGAAGTCCGTCGGTGACAATAACTCCCTGATCGATGATCGATCAAAGGTTTGAGGGCGAAAACCCGGTCTTGACGCGAAAGTAGGCACCCGGTGTCTTTCGTACAGGCACGCGGTGCCTTGTTTTCCCAGGTGGGCGGGGTGTCGCTCAGCCGGGTCAGGGGCGGGGCGCGCAGCCCAGGACGTGGGCCTTCACCAGCTCGGCGATCCGGGGGTCGCGGCGCTGGAACGCCTGCACCAGCTCCTCGTGCTCCTCGGCGTAGGACTGCTGGACGGTGCCGAGCCAGCGGATCGACAGGGCGGTGAAGACCTCGATGCCGAGGCCCTCCCAGGTGTGCAGCAGTACCGAGTTGCCCGCGGCGCGGACGAGTTCGCGGTGGAAGCCGACGGTGTGCCGGACCTGGCCGGTGCCGTCTCCGGCCCGGTCGGCCTCGTAGAGGGCCGCGACGTGGGGTTCCAGGGCCGCGCAGCTCTCCGCCAGGGTCCCGGCCGCGAGCTCCGCCGCGATGGCTTCCAGGCCCGCCCGGACGGGGTAGCTCTCCTCCAGGTCGGCCGCGGTCAGGTTGCGTACGCGTACGCCCTTGTTGGGGGCCGATTCGATGAGGCGGAGGGATTCCAGTTCCCGCAGGGCTTCCCGGACGGGGGTCTGGCTGACCTCCAGTTCGGTGGCGATCCTGCGTTCCACGATGCGCTCGCCCGGTTGCCAGCGACCGCTGACGATGCCCTCCACGATGTGCTCGCGGATCTGTTCGCGCAGCGAGTGGATTACGGGCGCGGTCATGGGGGCTCCTCTTCAAGGGGCGTGGCTCTATGACCATACGGGGGCCCGTCGGGTGCCGTGCGGCGCATCGGGGGGCTTTTGCCCAGGTGAGACGAGTTGCACAGGGTGTTTTCGATCGGTCTCGCCGTGGGGGTGCCGGTTTGGGGGTGGGTGCGGCGCCGTCGTGGCTGGTCGCGCCCGCGCGGCGGAGCCGCATGTCAGCACGGCCCCGCGCCCCTGGGCGGGTCCGGCGGGCCCGCCCGGAAACGGCGAAGCCCCCTGTCCTTGGACAGGGGGCTTCCTCACAGGCCGGGGTCTACAGGCCGAGCTCCACCTCGAACTCGCCCGCCTCCAGGATCTGCTTGACCGTGGTCAGGTAGCGGGCCGCGTCGGCGCCGTCCACCAGGCGGTGGTCGTAGGAGAGGGTCAGGTAGGTCATGTCGCGGACGGCGATGACCGTGCCCTCCTCCGTCTCCAGGACGGCCGGGCGCTTCACCGTGGCGCCGATGCCGAGGATGGCGACCTGGTTCGGCGGCACGATGATCGTGTCGAACAGGGCGCCGCGCGAACCGGTGTTGGAGATGGTGAAGGTCGCGCCGGACAGCTCGTCCGGGGTGATCTTGTTGGCGCGGACCTTGCCGGCCAGCTCCGCGGTCGCCTTGGCGATGCCCGCCAGGTTGAGGTCACCGGCGTGCTTGATGACCGGGGTCATCAGGCCCTTCTCGGAGTCCACCGCGATACCGACGTTCTCGGTGTCGAAGTAGGTGATGGTGCCCTCGGCCTCGTTGATGCGGGCGTTGATGACCGGGTGGGCCTTCAGCGCCTGCGCGGCGGCCTTGACGAAGAACGGCATCGGGGAGAGCTTGACGCCCTCACGGGCGGCGAAGGAGTCCTTCGCCTTGCCGCGCAGCTTCATCAGACGGGTGACGTCGACCTCGACGACCGAGGAGAGCTGGGCCTGCTCGGTCAGCGCCTTGACCATGTTGTCGCCGATGACCTTGCGGATGCGGGTCATCTTGACGGTCTGGCCACGCAGCGGGGAGACCTCCAGCGCGGGGGCCTTCTTCGCGGCGGCCGGAGCCGCAGCCGCTGCCGGAGCCGGGGCGGCGGCGGTCTTCGCGGCCTCGGCGGCGGCGATGACGTCCTGCTTGCGGATGCGGCCACCGACACCGGTGCCCTTGACCGAGGCCAGGTCGACGCCGTTCTCGGCGGCGAGCTTGCGCACCAGCGGGGTCACGTAGGCGCCCTCGTCGGTCGCCTGGGTGGCGGTCGGCGCGCTCGGCGCGGTGGCCGGAGCGGCCGGAGCCGGGGCGGGCGCGGGAGCCGGGGCCGGGGC
>NZ_WWKH01000713.1:0-2398 GCF_009865595.1 Streptomyces sp. SID1328
CGCCGCCTACCCCCGCCGCCGCGGCCGGGCGGCCCCGCCCCCGCGCGTCACCGTCGCCCCCGCCGCCTCCCGCCACGCCACGGTGATCGAGGTCCGCGCCCAGGACGCCCCCGGCCTCCTCTTCCGCATCGGCACGGCCCTGGACAAGGCGGCGATCCGGGTCCGCAGCATGCACGCCAGCACGCTGGGCGCCAACGCGGTGGATGCCTTCTACGTCACCAGCGGCACCGGGGCGCCTCTGCCCCCGGAGGACGCGACGGCGACCGCCCGGGTGCTGGAGGAGGCGCTGCGGGCCTGAGACAGGTGCCGGCCGCTACTCCCCGCTCGCCGAGTGCGACGGGCGGGGACGAATCGCTTGCGCGGCCGGATACCCTGGAGGGCAGCCCAAAATGACTCCGACCTCGAGGACCGACGCCGCCGTGTTCGATACTCTCTCCGACCGCCTGTCAGCGACTTTCAAGTCTCTCCGGGGCAAGGGTCTGCTGACCGAGGCGGACGTCGACGCCACGGCGCGTGAGATCCGCATCGCCCTCCTCGAAGCGGACGTGGCGCTGCCTGTCGTCCGGTCGTTCATCAAGAACGTCAAGGAGCGCGCGCTCGGCGCCGAGGTCTCGCGGGCTCTGAACCCCGCCCAGCAGGTGCTCAAGATCGTCAACGACGAGCTGGTCACCATCCTGGGCGGCGAGACCCGCCGCCTGCGTTTCGCCAAGCAGCCGCCGACCGTGATCATGCTGGCCGGTCTCCAGGGTGCCGGTAAGACCACGCTCGCGGGCAAGCTCGGCCGCTGGCTGAAGGAGCAGGGCCACTCGCCGCTGCTCGTCGCCTGCGACCTCCAGCGCCCCAACGCCGTCAACCAGCTCAGCGTCGTCGCCGAGCGCGCCGGTGTCGCGGTGTACGCCCCCGAGCCGGGCAACGGCGTCGGCGACCCGGTCAAGGTCGCCAAGGACTCCATCGAGTTCGCCAAGGCCAAGGTCCACGACATCGTGATCGTGGACACCGCCGGCCGCCTGGGCATCGACCAGGAGATGATGCGGCAGGCCGCGGACATCCGCGACGCGGTCTCCCCGGACGAGATCCTCTTCGTCGTCGACGCCATGATCGGCCAGGACGCGGTCAACACCGCCGAGGCGTTCCGCGACGGCGTCGGCTTCGACGGCGTGGTGCTCTCCAAGCTCGACGGTGACGCCCGCGGTGGTGCCGCCCTGTCGATCCGGCAGATCACCGGCAAGCCGATCATGTTCGCGTCCAACGGCGAGAAGCTGGACGAGTTCGACGCGTTCCACCCCGACCGGATGGCCTCCCGCATCCTCGACATGGGTGACCTGCTCACCCTGATCGAGCAGGCGGAGAAGACGTTCAGTCAGGAAGAGGCCGAGAAGATGGCCTCGAAGCTGGCGTCGAAGAAGGGCCAGGACTTCACCCTGGACGACTTCCTGTCCCAGATGGAGCAGGTCAGGAAGATGGGCAGCATCAGCAAGCTGCTCGGCATGCTCCCGGGCATGGGCCAGATCAAGGACCAGATCAACAACATCGACGAGCGGGACGTGGACCGCACGGCCGCCATCATCAAGTCGATGACCCCGGCCGAGCGCACCGACCCGACCATCATCAACGGCTCCCGCCGCGCCCGTATCGCCAAGGGTTCCGGTGTCGAGGTCAGCGCGGTGAAGGGGCTGGTGGAGCGGTTCTTCGAGGCGCGCAAGATGATGTCCCGCATGGCCCAGGGCGGCGGTATGCCGGGCATGCCGGGGATGCCGGGCATGGGCGGCGGCCCCGGCCGCACCAAGAAGCAGCCCAAGAAGGCCAAGGGCAAGCAGCGTTCGGGCAACCCGATGAAGCGCAAGCAGCAGGAGCTGGAGGAGGCCCAGCGCCGCGAGGCCGCCGCGCAGGGCGGCAACGCGCTCGGTCTGCCCCAGCAGGGCGGCAAGGACTTCGAACTCCCCGACGAGTTCAAGAAGTTCATGGGCTGACGCCGGTCCCGCGCACGTGCCGAGGGCGCCCCTTCTTCGTGAGGGGGCGCCCTTCGCGCATCAGGGTGTGCCCCGCTAGGGCACGCGGGCGATCAGGTAGCGGAAGACGTTCGGCATCCAGACCGTCCCGTCCGGGCGCCGGTAGGGGTGCAGGGACTCGGTCAGCTCCTTGGCGACCTGCTTGCGGTCCGTCGCCGCGACGGCCGCGTCGAACAGGCCGGTCGACACCAGCCCGCGTACCGCGCTGTCGGTGTCGGCGTACCCGAACGGGCAGGCCACCCGGCCGGAGCCGTCCGGCCTCAGTCCCGCGCGCAGGGCGACCTCCTCCAGGTCGTCCCGGCGGGCCGGGCGCCAGGTGCGGGCACCGCGCAGCGGTTCGGCCAGCTTGGCGGCGACCCGCAGCACGGTGGAGGTGGCGCACCGCTCGG
>NZ_WWKH01000714.1:0-2226 GCF_009865595.1 Streptomyces sp. SID1328
GGCGCGGCCGACCCGCGGGTGGTGCTGATGCTGGACGAGGCGTTCCGGCACGGGAAGGCGCTGGGCGCGTGGCCGGGCGCGGAGGAGGCGCTGCGGGCGGCGGGCATCCCGGTGGACGCGCCCGGCGTGGTGACCGGGGGCAGCGGCGCGGAGATCCTGGACGAGCTGACCACGCTGCTGACCGAGCACCGGGTGTGGGACCGGTTCCCGCCGGCGGAGTGAACGCGAGGCGAAACAGCCGGGGCCCGCCCCCGGCTGTTTTCGACTCGTCAGACGGGGGACTCGTGGCTCATGGTGCGAATCGGATACACGATGATGACCGAGCAGGCCGGGCCGCGTGAGCTGGTCGAGCATGTCGTGCGTGCCGAGGAGGCGGGGTTCGACTTCTCCGTGACGTCGGACCACTACTTCCCCTGGCTGCGCTCGCAGGGCCATGCCCCGTACGCGTGGAGCGTCCTCGGCGCGGCCGCGCAGGCCACGTCGCGGATACCGCTGATGACCTACGTGACCTGTCCGACCTTCCGCTATCACCCGGCGGTGGTGGCGCAGAAGGCGGCCACCCTCCAGCTGCTGTCCGAGGGCCGCTTCCGGCTCGGGCTGGGCTCGGGGGAGAACCTCAACGAGCATGTGGTGGGCCAGGGCTGGCCCGCGGTGGACGTGCGGCACGAGATGCTGGAAGAGGCGGTGGAGATCATCCACGCCCTGTTCGAGGGCGGTCACGTCACCTACCACGGCAAGCACTACGACGTGGAGTCGGCCAAGTTGTGGGACGTTCCCGAGCCCCCGCCGCCCATCGGCATCGCCGTCTCCGGCGAGCAGTCCTGCGCGCTGGCCGGGCATTTCGCGGATCTGGTCATCGCCACCGAGCCGAAGAAGGATCTGCTGGAGTCGTTCGAGCGGCACGGCGGCACCGGCAGGCCCAGCGTGGGGCAGCTCCCGGTCAGCTTCGACCCCGACCGGGACACCGCGATCCGGCGCGCGCACGACCAGTTCCGCTGGTTCGGCCTGGGCTGGAAGGTCAACTCCGAGCTGCCGCATCCGGATTCCTTCGAGTCGGCGACCCAGTTCGTCACCGAGGACGACGTGGCCTCCGCCATCCCGTGCGGTAACGACCCGGAGGCCTTCGTGGAAGCCGTACGGCCCTATGCGGAGGCCGGGTTCACCGAGGTGGCCCTGGTCCAGATCGGCGGCCCGACCCAGCCGGCCTTCATCGACTGGTCGGAGAAGACGCTGCTGCCGGCGCTGCGCGACGCCTTCGGCTGAGCGGCGGCTCGATCCGTACGGCGCACAACCCCTGGGCGCCACAGGGCAGTTTGCCGTCATCGTCCGCTGAGCAGTAACAGACAGCGGACGGTGGCGGCAGCCTTTGGGGGGCGCATGGCGTACGTGATCGCAGTGCTGTTCGCGGCGGCGCTGGCCGGCTGGGCGGTGCACGTGCGGGCCCGGAAGTTCCCGGGCAGCCTCGCGCTGGCGCTGCTGCCGAGGCATGCCGAGGACCGGCGCCCGCTGGCCCAGGCGCGGGCGAACGTGCGCAGCCTGGAGGAGATCGCGCGCTCGGAGGAGTCCGCCGCACGGGCCGCGTTGGCGCTGGCCGAGCAGAACCGGGAGCGGGACCTGCGCGCTGCCGGGCGACGGGTCGCCGGGCTGGAGAAGCCCGGCCGCGGCAAGCGGCTCGGCGCACTGGGGGAACTGACCCTGTACGAGCACACATTGGTGAAACAGCCACCGACCGGGGCCGTGCGCACCCTGCAACTGGCGGAACTCCGGGTCAGGTTCGAGGCCGGTGACAGCGCCTACTACCTCTACGTCCTGGAGGCCGACGGCACCCCCGAGCGGACCAACTACCCGCGCCGCACCGGGGAGGGCGAGGAGGCGAAGGGGTACACCGAGGACCGGGTGCGGGACTTCGCCGACGCGGTGCAGCGCGCGGTGGCCAGGGAGAACGCCTTCCGCGCCACCCTGCCGGAGCAGCTGAAGCAGGCCCAGCACGACCGCGAGCTGCTGGAGCAGGACACCGAGGCGGTGGACCGGGCGCGCAAACGGCACGCCGAGATCCAGGCCCGCAACAAGGACAATCCCCGCCTGGCCGAGGCCCGCGCCGAGCTGGAGGCGGCCCGGCTGGAGTGGCGGCGGCGCACCGGGCGGATGCCTCTCCCCTAGGTCCTGTCTGACAATTCGCGTCGTCGCCCGAAGGGCGGCCGCGCGGCGTCAGGTGCGTGCTCTCGG